>NZ_DAMBHK010000001.1:0-11197 GCF_032060305.1 Kaistella sp.
ACTGAATTCCTGAATGAAATTGCTAAGAACACGCCGGATTCAGAGAACACCAAGCCTAAAACGAAAAGTGATTCCCTTGAAGTTTATGGTAAGCAGATGGCAAAAGGAATGGTTGGAATGATGAAAATGTTTAATATGAATCTGAACAGCACAATGAAGTTTCAGAAACCCATAAAATCCATCGTAGGAAAGCATGATTTTGTAAAACAGATTGATAACAAAACGATACAGATTAACGTAAGGACAAACGATCTTCTGGACAACGGAAAAGCTCTTACCTTTAAAGACAAAAAAATTATTGTCACTACAGAATAACAAAAACCACCGATTGCGGTGGTTTTTTATTTAAGATCGTTTTTGTTTATCTTAATCGATTATGTCGAATCTTGCGTACTCTGCAATTTTGGACGGAATTTTAATGCCGTTTTCGGTTTGGTTATTCTCCAGAAGAGCGGCCATAATTCGAGGCAAAGCCATTGCGGAACCGTTTAACGTGTGAACTAACTGTGTTTTACCTTCGTTTTTAAATCTGCATTTCAAACGGTTCGCCTGGAAGGTTTCAAAATTGGAAACTGAGGATACTTCAAGCCATTTTTCCTGAGCAGCGCTCCAAACTTCAAAATCATAAGTCATCGCTGAAGTAAAACCCATATCACCTCCACAAAGTCTTAAAATTCTGAAAGGCAGTTCAAGATCAACCAGAATTGATTTTACGTGCTCTACCATTTCTTCAAGGGCAGCGTAAGAATTTTCAGGTTTTTCCAGACGTACAATTTCTACTTTTTCGAACTGGTGCAGTCGGTTCAATCCACGTACGTGTGCGCCATAACTTCCGGCTTCACGTCGGTAACACTGCGAAAATGCAGTATTTTTTATCGGTAAATCCTTTTCGTCCAACAAAACATCGCGGTAAAGATTTGTTACCGGTACTTCTGCGGTTGGGATGAGATATAAATTATCTTCGTTCACGAAATACATCTGTCCTTCTTTATCAGGTAGCTGCCCGGTCCCGTAGCCAGAAGCCTCATTCACCACATGTGGCGGATTTACTTCCACATAACCGGCATCTGTATTTTTATCAAGGAAATACTGCACCAGAGCTCTCTGAAGTCTCGCACCCTTCCCGAAATACACCGGAAAACCTGCGCCGGCGATTTTCACCCCAAGTTCGAAATCAATAAGATTGTATTTTTTTGCAAGTTCCCAATGCGGAATTGCGCCTTCGCCCAAACCTTCAACATCGTGTGACTGATAAACGATTTCGTTATCGTCTGCAGTAGTTCCTGCAACTACCTTTTCGTAAGGAATATTGGGAATTACATAAAGAATTTCCGCAAGTCTGGCTTCTGCATCCTTTAATTTCTGCTGAAGAATCTGTATATTTTCTTTGTATTCAGCGGTTTTTGATTTGGCAGTTTCAGCTTCTTCTTTTTTACCTTCTTTCATCAAAATCCCAATTTCTTTCGAGATTTTATTCATCTCAGTCAGGTTCTGATCGAGTTCGAACTGAAGTTTTTTCCTTTCATCATCGGTAGAAATGGCTTCGTCAACCAACTCAATCTGTTTGAAGTTTCTTTTATTTAAACCTGCCGTAACGCGTTCTTTATTTTCGCGCAAAAAATTAACCTGTAACATTAAATCTAATTTTAAATGGGGATTTTAGATGGTCTAAAATCAAAGTTCCCGCAAATTTACAATTTTTAAAGAGGATTTGGGTAGTGATTTACTTTTGAATCTTCACAATATTAGGTTCGTCTGCAACCTTTGTGAACTGTAAAACATTGTTGTACCAAATTTTCGAAACCTGGAAGACTTCCGGAGTTAACCGATATTGCACCGTCATGGTGTCATTAATGGTCGCTGTGGTGGAATCGGTAATGCTTTTGGTAAAGGATAATGCGATCTTCGATTCGTATGTTTTTAAACTTCCAGAGGAGTCGATTCCGATTCTTCGGGCACCGGCGATATATTCGATATAGCTTGCCGTATCGTTGTCTTTTTTTGAACTGAAATTTACCGGAGCTGTATCGGTAAGGCCGTACACATCGTTCATTTTGGCATTGGTATAGCCGCCTTTAATATTGGTATTCAGCATGTCCTGATCCGCAGAATCGATGTAGAGCTGGATTATCTGATCGATTTTCTGCACGGTAGCTTCGTCATTTCTACACGAAAGAAATGCAAAAAAAGCAATCACGGAAAAGAAAAACAGGTTTTTCATTAAGACAAAGATAATTTATTTTAAATTTTTGAGATAGGTTAGAAAGATGAACATCAGCAATAATCCACAAATAAATGTACTTAAGGTCATACTTAATGCCATTCCAATAATTCCCCAACGATCGACGAAAACCAATGAGAAAATAGATAATAATAGTAAATTCAATATTGAAATGAGCGTATTAAACTTCATCAAACCTACCGCAGAAAGTACGGTTCCATATAGATTTCGAAGAAGTATATTAAGACAAAAACCGCCCAGCAATATTGTGAAAACGTTCGTATTGGAGCTATAATTCGAATTAAAAAAAAAGGTTAGAATATCCACTCTGAATAAGTAACAAATGATAAAAATTGCAAAGGATAAAGGAATAAATATTTTATAATAATTTTGAATATAAAATGTTAGAAAATTTTTATCTAAATAGTTCTTTGCCAAAACTGGATAATCACTTTGCATAAAAGTTGCCGCTAAAATTGTAATATTTGATGGAATTAGAATGGCCACCTTATAACTTGCCACAAACCCCTCATTCATTAGAATACTTAGAATAATAATGTCCAAAGAAAAAAGCGCATCAGATAGAAATCCACTGAAAGAAGTATGTATCGCATAATCCCAAATGCTTTTCTTGTCATACCTTATTCTTAAATTCGACGAAAAATATTCTTTTTTTAACCAAATCAAAGCAAAAAACGGAGTTACACAAGTTGCTGCAAGGTATCCCCATAAACCAAAAAAATATGATAACAATAAAAGAAGGACAAATCCAGCTATATTAACAATATTACTAAGTCTTGCAAATTTTTTATTATTCCCTAACATTCGATGATGAGCCTGTATATGATTTAAAAAATAAAATCCAATAAGGCGAATGGTAAAAAAGAGGAAAATATATATAATATCTATATATTTTGTAACAAATAAAAAGCTGCAAAGTAGAAAAGCAGAACTTAACAGTACTTGGTATGCAAAACCTTTTTTTAAAAGAAAATTTGAAAGGTTGCGCTTCTCTAAAAAATCATTCGTAAGAGAGCCAAATCTCAGTAGACTATGGTGACTGCCGAAGCCGCTGAATGGCATAAATAAGGCAAAAATAGAAGCTACAATACTAACAACTCCAAATTCATTGGGTGGCAAAATTTTGATTATAATTAGCGATCCTAAAAATCCACAAATTTTTGCTATTAAAAGGGAGAGGAATACATGATGACCTTTGTTTTGTAAAAAACCTCTAATAAATTTCTGTAAATTTTTCACTTTTAATAAAAAGTTTTTTAGTACTGTTATTCTAATATTTGGCGGTAAATGCAATCAAATTTGTGGGAAATTTTATCCACAGAAAAACGATTTTCCACGTATTCATGCAGTTTCTCCGGCTCATCAAAATGTATTTGTGCAGTAAGAACTTTTTTCATGGCGTAATATAGTTCATCTTCAGAATTTCCGATCAAAATCCCGTTTTTCTCATTTAAAATTTCAGGAATTCCACCTACTTTTGTTGCGATTGCAGGCGTTCCTGTCGAAAGCGACTCCAGAAGAACACAGGGAAAATTTTCATAATCGCTGAAGAGAATAAAACAGTTGCTGTTTCTCATTTTATCTGAAACTTCCTTTGAAGTTAGCATCGGAAAAGTTTTAATGAAACCTTCTGCATGCTGAGATTTAATCATCTTATTCAAGGTATCCACATCACCGTCACCGCCAATCTGAAGTTCAAAATTCGAAAATTCTTTGAATAAACGAACTGCCGCAGCGATAATTTTATCAGGATTTTTGATGCTGATAAGATTTGAAATATGTAAAAACGTAAACTTTGCGGGCGTTGCTTTTTTTATATGAAACAAATCTGTATCTACAACATTTTCAATTACTTCTATTTTTGTTTGAATGCCTGCTGTTTTTAAATCCTTGGAGAGATATTGACTTACAGGTAAAAGGAATGACGCTTTTTCTGCAATTCTTTTTGCTGTAAAAAGCTGAAGTTTAGAAAGTCTGTGTCTGTTTATTTGTAAAAATCCTGACCAATGTTCGGTGACGACAAAAGGAATTTTATATTTGTTTTTTAAATAAACCGCAAAAAACATGTTGTTCTGAAGAACGTTTGCATGCACTAAATCGGGTTTGTTGAGTTTCGAAAACCCCTTTTTATAGGCCTGCATTCGCCTTACAAAATTTAGTGCAGGATTCTGGGTTTGCTTATAATAAACAATTAAAGTGCGCAGGCTGTTTATATTTTTGTCGTCGAAGATAAATTTTTCCTGCTGCGCCCGGTCACCGATTGCGTGAAGAACTTCTACCTCATGAAGTGTAGAAACCGCTTCGGCATGGCGCTGCACAAAATTACCATTAGTAGGCTCTAATTTGTTCGGATACCACGAGGAAATAAAGAGGATTTTGTGCCGCATGCTTTTATAAACAAACAAAAATAGGGATTTATTTCTGCCAAAAAAAGCCTGAAAAGATTTAGACTTTAATTTTCGGTTTCACATGCTGCCCAAACTGAGTCATTTTGCGGAACAGGCGCTACAACTACAAGATTCTCTTTGGTGACGGGATGAATAAACTCTAATCTCCTCGCGTGAAGATGAATGCCACCATCGGGATTTGATCTGGATGATCCATATTTTAAGTCTCCTTTTATCGGAACACCAATTTTTGAAAGCTGCGCGCGGATTTGGTGATGCCGGCCTGTTTCTAAATCAACTTCAAGAAGCTGAAAGTTATCTAAAGTTTTTATTAACTGATAGCTGAGTACCGATTGTTTCGCGTTTTCTGTAGGTTTTATGAAAACGGTAGATTTGTTTGTTTTCTCGTTTTTGTGAAGATAATGAACCAGCCTTTGGCTTTGGGGAATCATTTCTTTGGCAACAACCGCCCAATACGTCTTTTTTATTTCCCGGTTTTTTACCATTTGCGTCAGTCGGGTAAGTGCTTTTGAGGTTTTTGCGTATATGACAAGTCCCGAAGTTGGCCTGTCGATTCTGTGAACCAGACCGAGGAAGACGTTGCCTGGTTTTTGGTCTCTTTTTTTGATGAATTCTTTAATGAGATCCAACAGTGAGGCATCGCCCGTTTTGTCACCCTGCACGAGTTGACCGGTTTTTTTGTTGATGATCAGAAGATGGTTGTCTTCAAAAACAATCTGTGATTCGATGTTATTTGCGGATTCCTGCATGGGTGAAATTTCGGGACTTCAAAATTACAAATAAAACTCCGCTTAAAAATTATAGGGTTTTATATTTTTCCAGAAAGATGCGTTGCGAATCGAAGGCAATATCATCTGGATTAATGTCTTGAATTTTCAGCCAAACTGTTTCAGAAATTTCAGAAATTTCCAGGTTTACTTCAAATTTTTCATCTGATTCGTATTCGTAAAAAAGATCTAAAGTGTTATAAATGATGTTTTTGTACTCATAAATATTGGGTAGGCTGGCGAGATATTTCAGTTTTGAAATATCAATCCTCATCTTCATTTCTTCGAAAAGTTCCCGAGCACAGGTTTCTTCAGCACTTTCTTTTGGATCTACAAAACCACCGGCCAAATCGAGTTTACCTTTTTTAGGTTCCTGATTACGTCTCGTCAGCAGAATTTCATCGCCACACTTAATCACTACAGCAACCGCTCCTGCAACATTGTGAAAAAGTATAAAATCGCAAACTTTACAGTTCCATTTTTTTTCTCCGTCCCAGTTTAGGCTTTCATTGCCGCATTTCGGACAAAACTTAAGATAATCCATTTATTCTTTATTTCTCGGATGATAATTCAGAATGACATCCCGAAGTTCTTCGTTTTTCAAGTGGGTATAAATTTCGGTGGTCGTGATGCTCGAATGTCCCAGCATTTCCTGAATATATCTTAAATCCGCGCCGTTTTGCAGCAGATGTGTTGCAAAGGAATGGCGGAAGGTATGCGGTGAAATTTTCTTGTTGATGCCGGCTTTTTCAGTTAATTCTTTAATGATGATAAATACAATCACCCTCGACATAGAAGATCCGCGACTGTTGAGGAAGAGGATGTCTTCACATTTTTTATTGATTTTATATTTCGAACGTATTTCCTTAATATATTGTTTGATGAGTTCTGCAGTATAAGCTGCCAAAGGTACAAAACGGGCTTTGTCTCCTTTTCCTTCGACTTTTAGGTATGATTCTTTGAAGTTGATATTCGACATCTTCAGATCAATAAGTTCCGAAACCCGTAGTCCGCATCCGTAAAGTACTTCGATCATGCAGTGGTTTCTGCGCCCTAAATCGGTGGAAATATTAATGGCCTTAATGATTCTGTTTACATCATCAAAACTTAATGTATCCGGAAGATAAAGTCCGAGTTTTGGGCCTTCGAGAAGGGTTGCCGGGTTATCCTCACGCGCTTCGTCTTCAACTAAATATTTAAAAAAAGCTTTTATGGAAGAAATCCATCTTGCTTGGGTTCGTTCGCTGAATTTTTTCTTGGAAAGGTGATAGAGAAATTCCTGAATGTTCTCGTAAGTTATAACCAGCGGCCCGGTATCATTCATGTCAAATTCTGCAAAATCCCGTAGCTTTCTCACGTCGCGAAGATAGGCATCGAGTGTATTGTCGGAAAAGTTCCTTTCGAATCTTAGAAAATTTTCGAAATCTTTAATTTTTTCATCCCAGGTCATAGTATTTGTGTTTTTATAAAAGGTTTTCTTTCGAAATTTGGAGAATTTCTATTCCATGATTCCGAAGAAACTCGACCCCGGCATTATCTGAATAATCATCCATGTAAACTATTTTTTTTATCCCCGCCTGTACAACCAGTTTGCTGCATTCTTTGCAAGGCGATAAAGTAAGATAGAGGGTGGCATCTTTTGCCGACTGAGTAGAACCAGCTAATTTTAAAATAGCGTTGGCTTCTGCATGAAGCACGTACCAATGGGTTTTTCCTGCACCATCTTCGCAGCAGTTTTCAAATCCTGATGGCGTCCCGTTATAACCGTCGGAAATAATCATCCGGTCTTTTACGATAAGTGCGCCCACTTGTTTTCTTTTGCAGTAGGAGAGTTTTGCCCATTCCATCGCCATTTTCAGGTAGGCTTTGTCAAATTTAGTAGATTCCAAAAAAAGAATATTTTATTTAAATGTTTACCTTAAAAAGCCGGTTTTCTTTTTTCTAAAAATGCGGCAACTCCTTCTTTTTTATCTTCCATTTCGAAGAGTTCGCCGAAGGATTTTATCTCTCTTTCAAAACCTTCTTTGGTTCCGGCAAGGTTTACTGCCTCGATTGCTTTCGAGATTCCCATCGGTGAATTTCTCGCAATTAATGAAGCAAGTTCCTTTGTTTTTGGTAAAAGTTCTTCAGAACTAAAAACTTCGTTTACCAGGCCAATTTCTTTCGCTCGTTCTGCGCTTATCATTTTTGCGGAAAAAATAAGTTCGTTTGCAATGCCTTTTCCTACCAGTTGAGGTAGTCTTTGGGTGCCTCCGTAACCTGGAATAAGTCCTAAAGTCACTTCCGGAAGTCCGAGTTTAGCATTTTCTGATGCGTAACGGATATGGCAGGCCATGGCAAGTTCTAATCCGCCACCCAGCGCAAATCCGTTTACAGCCGCAATTACGGGTTTGCCGAGATTTTCAATTTTGTTGAAAAGTGTTTGCTGGCCGTTTCTTGCTAAGTTTTCTGCTTCATTTGTTCCGAAGTCTGCAAATTCTTTGATATCTGCACCCGCAACGAAAGATTTTTCGCCACTTCCGGTTAAAATTATAACACGAACGGAAGAATCATTATTTAGGTTTTCAAAAGCATTGCTTAATTCCTGTATAGTTTTATAATTCAGTGCATTAAGGCTTTCCGGACGGTTGATTGTGATGAGAGCGGTTTTGCCCTCATTTTCAAGGATAATATTTTCGAAATTCATCTTTATGTTGCTTTTATTCGGTTTTTCGCAAATTAGTTTTTTTTTTCGAGCTGTTCAAGCTTTAATGCTTTAAATGAGGAAATTAAAACTCAGTTTTCGAGTGATTCATCATATTTGCATCGATATTGATCTGTAAGACCATCGCAATTTTCATCCCCAGTTCAATGTTTGCCCGGAAGAAGTGGCAGAGCTGACGGTTAATGATTTCATCTCTTTTCGGTCCCGAAATTCCTCGCATGGAACTGATGATATTGTAAATAAGACGATCGCGGTCTTCCTGATTCATTGCTTTGGTGTAAAGCAAGCCGGGTTGGGTGTAATGGTCGTCGTCGTCTTCATTTCGGTTGAAATGTGCCACGTTGGTGCTGTCTAAATCGTACTCGAAATTTTTGTACTGCGGATCGGGCTTTATATCATCAAAACTGTTAGGGAAATAATTTGGCATATCCTTATATCTGCTGGAATCTGCCATTGCACCATCTCTCTGATAATTGTTAACCGCAAACGGACACCGGTTTACCTCAAGTTGATTTGCATTAACGCCCACACGGTAGCGGTGCGCGTCGGGATAGGAAAATAATCTTCCCTGAAGCATTTTATCAGGCGAAAAACTGATTCCGTTAATCAGATTGCTTGGCGAAAATGCTGCCTGTTCTACATGGGCAAAGAAGTTGGCAGGAATCTCGTTCAGTTCCATTTCACCGACTTCGATAAGTGGGAATTCGTTTTTCAGCCAAACTTTTGTAACATCAAACGGATTCCAGCGGAATTCTTTTGCCTGTTCCTCAGTCATTACCTGAATATAAAGTGTCCATTTCGGGAAATTTCCGTTTTCGATGGCTGTAACCAGATCTTCCTGCGCAAAATCCGGGTTTTCGCCTTTCATTTTTACCGCGTCGTCGTGACTGAAATTTTTAATACCCTGTTGTGTTTTAAAATGAAATTTCACCCAAACTCTTTCGTTATCGTGACTAATCATTGAAAAAGTGTGTGATCCGAAACCATGCATATGCCGGTAGCCATAAGGTGTCCCGCGATCCGACATTAAAATCAGTACCTGGTGAAGTGATTCTGGATTCAGACTCCAAAAATCCCACATCATGGTAGCGCTCTTCAAATTTGTTTTTGGAACTCTCTTTTGGCTATGAATAAAATCGGGAAATTTTTTGGCATCTTTAATGAAAAAAACAGGCGTGTTATTGCCCACCAAATCCCAGTTTCCGTCTTCAGTATAAAATTTCAGTGCAAAACCTCTTGGGTCCCGTTCTGTATCTGCGCTGCCTTTTTCACCGCCTACGGTGGAGAATCTGGCAAACATCCTGCACTGGTTCCCAACTTTAGCGAAGAGTTTTGCTTTTGTGTATTTCGAAATATCATGTGTTACGGTAAACTTTCCGTAAGCGCCGCTGCCTTTGGCATGAACAACTCTTTCAGGGATACGTTCTCTTACGAAATGAGCTAAATTTTCCTGAAGCATAAAATCCTGCAGTAAAACCGGCCCTCTACTGCCAACAGTCTGGGAATCCTGATGTTCGAAGTAGGGCGCTCCTGAGCCGGAGGTAAGTTTTTTTGAGTCCATGATTAACTTTTTAAAGTAACAAATTTAAGGATTTTAGTGCTTTAGCAGGCTTTAATTTCGGGCAAAATGAAGAAAACAACGTATCTTTGTAATAGATAAACTTAATCAAATGAACATTCAGCAATTAGAATATCTTATCGCGGTAGATAAATATAAACATTTTGGTAAAGCGGCGCAGGCGTGCTTTATTACGCAGCCCACGCTTAGCGCCATGATTCAGAAATTTGAGGATGAGTTGGATGTGAAAATTTTCGACCGAACCACGCATCCAATCCGCACGACTGATGTTGGAGTTCAAATTATTGAAGAAGCCAAAAGGGTGATCGATGCGGTAAATGAATTGCGCAACAAGGCAAGTCTACTGAATAATGTTTTGGCCGGTAAGCTTAATCTGGGGATTATTCCAACAGTTTCCAGTTATATACTTCCAAGCGAGATTTTTGATTTTTTACATGAAAATCCAAAAATAGAACTTAATGTAAAGGAAATGACGACGGACAGTATCATCAAGGCCCTTAAATCTGGTGAGCTGGATGCAGGAATTATTTCCACACCGTATGATACTGCTAACGAATTTTACCAACATTTTCTCTTTAATGAAGAACTGATGATTTACTCTTCGGAAAGTACAACCAAAGATGATTCATTCGTTGTTCCTGAAGAACTCGACAGCAATAAAGTCTGGCTTCTGGAAGAAGGAAACTGTCTTCGTACACAGTTTGAAAACATTTGTCCTCTGAAAGAAAACTCTTTAAAGCCTAAAAATCTCGATTTTCTTGCTTCAAACATCAACACGTTAATTCAGATGGTGGATAAGGTTGGGGGAATTACTATTCTTCCCGAACTTGCGATTCCGCAACTGTCTGATTTACAGAAAGAAAAAATTGCGCGCTTCAGAAAGCCGTTTCCGTACCGCGAAATCAGTTTAATTTATTATAAGCCAACGTATAAGCAGAAAATTTTAGACGAAATGGCGCTTTCAGTCAAGAATTCCCTGGCTGAAAAACTGAATTACAATAAAAATCCGGAGGAGTATGTAAGCATAAAACCACAATGATTTTAATTAGGTTAATAAGTTTTGTGTTTCAACAAATATCTTTAAATTTGCAGACGATAATTTCATGAGGAAAAATTTGAACTGATTGCAACCTCCATAAAAAATGCTAAAACAGAATTTCTATTTTAGTTTCTTTTGTAATCATTCTACCTTTTTTCTTAAATTTTAATTAAATAAAACAAAAGAAATATGTCCTATCTATTTACATCCGAATCTGTTTCAGAAGGCCATCCTGATAAAATTGCAGACCAAATTTCCGACGCTCTTATCGATAATTTTTTGGCGTATGACCCCAATTCAAAAGTGGCCTGCGAAACTTTGGTAACTACCGGACAGGTTGTTTTGGCCGGTGAAGTAAAGTCTGAGGCTTACCTTGATGTGCAGGATATTGCCCGAAAAGTAATCAACGAAATTGGCTATACGAAAGGCGAATATATGTTCAACGGAGATTCCTGTGG
>NZ_DAMBHK010000001.1:11297-20444 GCF_032060305.1 Kaistella sp.
TCAACGAAATTGGCTATACGAAAGGCGAATATATGTTCAACGGAGATTCCTGTGGAGTAATTTCTGCGATTCACGAACAATCGCCAGATATTAATCAGGGAGTTGAGCGTGCTGATGATAATGCAGATTTTGAAACAAAAGCTAATGCGCAAGGCGCCGGAGATCAGGGAATGATGTTTGGTTATGCTACTAACGAAACCGAAAATTACATGCCGCTGGCTTTGGATTTGGCACACACCATTCTTCGTGAACTTTCAACTTTGAGAAGAGAAGGCGATGCCATTCCATATCTACGTCCCGATGCCAAATCTCAGGTAACCATAGAATATTCTGATGATCACAAACCTGTACGAATCGACTCTATCGTTGTATCTACGCAGCACGACGAGTTCGGAAGTGATGATGCCATGCTTGCTAAAATCCGAAAAGATATCATCGAAATTCTTATCCCGAAAGTTAGATCTGCACAAAAGCCTGAAATTCAGGCGCTTTTCAATGATGAAATCAAATATCACATTAACCCTACAGGGAAGTTTGTAATCGGCGGACCTCACGGAGATACCGGCTTAACAGGACGAAAAATCATTGTTGATACTTACGGTGGAAAAGGAGCCCACGGTGGTGGTGCATTCTCCGGAAAAGATCCTTCAAAAGTGGATAGAAGTGCGGCTTATGCAACAAGACATATTGCAAAAAACTTAGTTGCTGCAGGAGTTGCCGATGAGGTTTTGGTTCAAGTTTCTTACGCGATTGGTGTAGCAGAACCTTGTGGTGTATATATTAATACCTACGGGACTTCAAAAGTGAATTTCCATGATGGTGAAATTGCCGAAAAAGTTCAGAAAATATTCGATTTAAGACCTTACGCGATTGAGCAGAACCTGAAACTTAGAAATCCGATATATCAGGAAACTGCTTCATATGGCCACATGGGAAGAGAGTATTATGTGGGAAGTAAAACGTTCAACAAAGGAAAAAGTAACCAGAAAATTATTGACAACCTGGAATTTTTCACGTGGGAAAAATTGGATAAGGTTGACGATATTAAAAAAGAGTTCGGGATTTAATCCCAGAAAATATTATTTTAAACTGCTTTATTCGAAAGGATAAAGCAGTTTTTTTTACCTTTACCACCATCTAAAATCTTACAATGAAGAAAATTCTGGGATTTACAGCACTGCTGATAATGCTTGCGAACCAATCTGCAAAGGCGCAGTTTACCATGCATAAACTCATTCATGTGGGCTATGTTTACCAGAACCAGAGTTTTGCAGAACTGGGCGGGAGGTTGCTTTTTTTAGAAAATGATGATACGATTTACCGTGTCGGAGCTGCCGCATTGCTAGGTTCGGCTAATGGTAAATTTGCTGTACTACCGAAAATACAGGGTGATATATTAATCAATTTTGAAAGAAATGTCGATTTATATCATTCCTATTATTTTCTGGCAGGAGCAGAAGCTACAACAAAATATATCGCACCTAAAATCGGAGCGACCTTGTTCGGAATCATCGACTTAACCGGAGGGTACGCATTCCCAATCGATAAATCGGGAATTAACGGAAAAGAATTAAAAGGATTAAATATAAATTTTACCCTCAATCTTCCGCTTGTAATGTTAAATGATCTGTTAAAAAAATAAATTATCTTTAAATTCTCTTTAATTTTTAACAGAGTATTAACTTTTTTACTATTTTTACACACCAAATAAATCAATTGCTATCGATTAAACTTTACTTCTTACAATAAGCCTGTCAAACACAACCTGATTCAATAATCGGGATGATGTACGGGTTACAAAACAGAAGTAGGTTATGAAAACACATACAGATAGCTGGTTGATTTCCGAGTACCGTAATGGTAACGAAAAAACCCTTTCAATTCTTATAGAGCGGCATCAAAAAGATCTCTTCTCCTTCATTTTTTATAAGTTGATGGATGAAGATCTGGCAAACGATATCTTTCAGGATACCTTTATGAAAATCATTGTCACGCTGAAAGAAGGCCGATACAACGAAGAAGGGAAATTCATTCTCTGGGCAAAAAGAATCGCCCACAACCTCATTATCGATCATTACCGTGTAAAATCAAAACATATTAAAGTTTCAGAAACTTCTTATGATAACGACGAATTTTCGATTTTTGATCTGATTTCCGGTAACGAAGAAAATATCGAAGAAAAACTCATCAGCGAGCAGATTCAGCACGATTTAACGCGGATGCTGGTGTTTTTGCCGGAGAATCAGCAGGAAGTTATCAAGCTGAGGTTTTTCGATGGGTTAAGTTTTAAAGAAATTGCAGATCAAACCGAGACCAGCATCAATACAACTTTGGGCCGCGTGCGTTATGCGCTCATCAACCTGAGAAAAATCATGGATCAACACCATATTATTTTAACCCGATAATAATATTTTAAAAAAACTTTCGTTTTTAGGGAAACAACTTTTTCGCCTATGAAAAAAATTGACACTTTAAACGAAAAACTTTTGAAACCAAAGAAACAAACAATCGACTTTCTCTTAAGTTATTCTAAAAGCATCGCAGTTTTGAAATCCAAAACTAAAAACCAAATTGTTTCCAAGAACTAATCTTAATCCTTAAATTTGTGCTGTATGAAAATTCAGCACATTTTTTTTGATCTCGATAATACGCTTTGGGATCACCGCCGCAACGCTTATCTTACCCTTAAAGATATTTTTATTAGAGAAAAAGTAAGCGAAAAATACAACCTAAATTTTGAAGATTTCCACCGAGAGTATTTCACCATTAATGAAAGACTGTGGGAGCAAATTCGAGATGGTGAAATTGATAAAGATTACCTCAGAAAACATCGATTTTATGATTCATTCCTGTTTTTCGGAATTGATGATCTCGAGCTCGCTCAGCTTTTTGAAGACAATTTTCTTGATGAAATTCTAAACTATAACGACCTGGTGGAAGGTGCATTCGATTTGTTGGAATATCTTTCCGGTAAAAATTACCAACTCCACATACTTTCCAATGGTTTCATGGAGGTAACGTACCGCAAATGCGAACTTTCCGGAATTAAGAATTATTTTAAAACCATTACCAGTGCAGACGAAATCAATATCAGAAAGCCACACCCAGAAATTTACGAATATGCATTGAACAAAGCCGGTGCAGAAAAAGAAGAATCAATGATGATTGGCGACGACTGGATTGCCGATGTTGAAGGCGGTAAATCTTTCGGACTAAAAGTAATTTTCTTCGATGTATTCAACGATAATTATAAAGCTCCGGACGTTACTGTGATTAAAAAACTGTCGGAAATAAAGACTTTGCTCTAACAAAAAAACCTTTCATCACTGAAAGGTTTTTTTATTTTTATTGCGAAGTTTCTTTACATTCCTAAACTTTCACGAACTCTTTTCAGCGTTTCTGAAGCTACTTTTCGGGTTTTATCGGCGCCTTGTTGAAGTTTCTCGTCGAGTTCCTGCAAATTGTTCATATAGTAAGCGAAAAGTTCTCTTTCTTTTGCAAATTTGGTCAGAATAAGATTCAGAAGCTCTGTTTTTGCGTGTCCGTAACCGAAATTACCTGCAAGATATTTTTGCTCCAGAGCTGCAGTTTCATCGGCTGTTGCAATAAGTTTATAAATTGCAAAAACCTTGTCTGTCTCAGGATCTTTTGCTTCTTCCAGAGTTTTAGAGTCGGTTTCAATTCCCATAACCTGTTTCTTCAGTTCTTTTTCCGGAAGAAAAATATTGATGATGTTACCGCGGGATTTACTCATCTTCTGTCCGTCGGTTCCGGGAACATATTTGGTGTCTTCCTGAAGTTCCGCATTCGGTAACACAAAAACTTCGCCCATTTGGTGATTGAATCTCGCGCCCATATCACGCGCCATTTCAAGATGCTGAAGCTGGTCTTTGCCGACAGGAACCACTTCTGCGTCATAAAGCAGAATATCTGCAGCCATCAACACCGGATAGGTAAAAAGTCCGGCATTCACATCTTCCAAACGGTCAGCTTTGTCTTTGAAAGAATGCGCCAAAGTAAGTCTCTGATATGGGAAAAAGCACGAAAGGTACCATGAAAGTTCACATACTTCCGGAATGTCGCTTTGTCTGTAGAAAAAAGTCTTTTCTGTATCCAAACCGCATGCAAGCCAGGCAGCAGCAATTTCATAGGTGTTTTTTTTCAGTTCAGCAGCATTTTTTATCTGGGTTAAAGAATGCATGTTGGCGATGAAGAGAAAAGATTCGTTTTCAGATTTTTTCGACAATTCAATTGCAGGAATAATTGCGCCCAAAAGGTTTCCTAAATGGGGTGTTCCTGTAGCCTGTATTCCGGTGAGGATTCGTGACATATACTGTAAAATTCTGGTTAAAAATAAGTGATAAACTGCTTTATCAAAAGCGTTTTGCAAAAATAGGGAAATAAAAAACTTGAGACAATTGCTGAAGTTTTTCTTTAATATTTTTAAAAATCCAGTCCGTCTGGAAATGCTTTCTTTCTGAAAATCAGCAGTAAAATTCCACCAACGGTAATTGCAGAATCAGCAACATTAAAGATGTATTTGAAAAACTCAATATGCTTGCCGCCTATAAGTGGCCAGCTTTCCGGTACCCACCAGTCTACGAGCGGGAAATGCAGCATATCGACTACACAGCCTTTCATAAAATTCGAGTAACCTTCACCAAACGGTACCACTTTCGAAATTCCGCCGTAATCGATCCAGTGGTTCACGCTTTCGTCGTACACCGTGCCGCTGTCGAAAATCATTCCGTAGAACATTCCGTCAATTAAATTTCCAATCGCACCGGCAAAAATCATCGCCATTGGGATGAGGAGGTAATTGCTGTGGATGCCTTCTTTCAGCCATTTTCTGAACAGGTAAACCATGCCGCCAATGAGGAAAACGCGGAGGATTACCAAAGCATATTTACCCAGTAGGCCGCCAAAATGAAAGCCGTACGCCATACCCGGATTTTCTACAAAAGTGAGCTTGAATCCCGGAAAAACATCAACACTCTCGCCAAGATGAAAGGTGGTTTTGATGTAAAATTTAGAAACCTGATCGATTAAAAGGATGATGAAGGTAATTAATGCTATTTTCTTCATTACAGATCGGTCTTTGGTTTATTTTTGAAATTGCCCGGTTTGGTGTCTTTTTTCGGAGCGGATTTGGTTTCGAATTTTGGGGAAGTTTTTGCGTTTCTGGTGTGAAACTTTTCATATCGGATTCCCATATCTTTCATCACACTTTTCAGTGCGTTGAGTTCCATCTGGTTTTTGGGATGTACAATTAATGATTCCATTCTTAGATTTATTTTTTTGAAAGTTCTTCCAGGCGTTTTCGGTCTTTTTCCGAAAGATCCTGTATGCCGTTTTTGCCCATTTTGCTTAACAGACTGTCGATTTCAAGCTCGCGGTTTCTTCTTTCCTCATTGTATCTGTCGTCGATACTTTGGTATTTTTCTTCCTTTGCAAGGAAAGGTTTTTTCACAGAATTTCTGAAAAAATAAATAATTACACCAACGGCCAAAATGATCAGCAGGACTTCCAAAAGACAGCAAATTTTAAATTCAAATAGGTTTATAACGCAAGATTTCGCTGTGCATTATAAACCTAATGGGTAAACAGTTGAAGAGCGTAAATTAGCGCTGCATATTTTTTGCCTCAATACTTAAAGTTGCATGCGGAACGGCTCTCAAACGGTCTTTACCAATGAGTTTTCCGGTTACTCTGCAGATTCCGTACGTTTTGTTTTCAATACGGATGAGTGCATTTTTCAAATCTCGCACAAATTTCTCCTGTCTTCCTGCCAAAATTGCATTCTGCTCCTTGCTGAGGGTTTCTGCACCCTCCTCAAATGCTTTAAAGGTAGGCGAAGTATCATCGGTCCCGTTATTCTGGTCGTTGATGAAGCTTTCTCTGATCAGCATTAAATCCTTTTCTGCTTTTTCTATTTTTTGCTGAATAAGTTCTTTAAACTCCTGAAGGTCACTATCGCTGTAACGTTGTCTTTCTTCTGCCATGTTTTTTTGTTTGAAATCGTTTGTGTTTTTTGAGGGATGAGAATTTCGGATTCTTCATTAAATCTCTGTCAACATCAAACTTTGTTTACCAATAATTTAAATTTCACGTCGTCAATTTCTATTTCATCAAAATTTGAAAGTGAATTTACAATTTCTATTTTATCTGACAATACTTCTTCCGAAATATATAGATTATTGTTAATAAGTTCATTTTCAAAAGGCGAATTTGCCTCAATTTGAATTGAAATACGGTCGGTAAGATCGAAATCTTTATCTTTTCTCAGGTTTTGAACCCGATTGATAAATTCTCTTGCAATTCCTTCAGCTTTCAGTTCGTCCGTTATGGTCAAATCTAATGCCACCGTTATTTTTCCTTCATTCGCCACCGTCCAACCCGGAATGTCTTTGGTGAAGATTTCAACATCTTCGGTTGAGATTTCATAGCCTTGGATTTCGATTTTTCCGTCTTTTTCCAAATCAGCAATTTCTGCGGAGTTCAAATTAGAAATTTCCGCTCCCACGGTTTTCATGTCTTTACCAAGACGCGAACCTAAGGTTTTGAAATTCGGTTTAATCTGTTTCACAATCAGATGCGAAGCCTCATCAGCATTGATTAACAGTAATTCTTTTACGTTTACTTCCTGTTTGATGAGTTCCGAAACTGCTACAATCTGAGCTTCCGTTTTCGAATCCAAAACAGGAATCATCACTTTTTGCAAAGGTTGACGAACTTTGATATTTTCTTTCTTTCTTAAAGAGAAAACCATGGACGTGATTTGTTGCGCCAGATGCGTTTTTTCTACCAAATCCTGATCAATCAAACTTTCGTTCGCTATAGGGAAATTGGTTAAGTGTACAGATTCCGCTTCATCTTTACCGGTGATTTTGTTTAAATCCTGGAAGAGTTGATCCATGAAAAACGGAGCAATCGGTGCCGAAATTTTAGCAATCGTTTCCAGACAAGTGTACAAGGTTTGGTATGCTGAAATTTTGTCTTCGGAATATTCTCCTTTCCAGAAACGTCTTCTACAAAGTCTTACATACCAGTTACTTAAGTTGTCATTCACAAAATTGTTGATCGCTCTTGCAACTTTTGTTGGTTCGTAATCATTGTAGAATTCGGTAACATCTTTTACCAAAAGATTCAGTTCAGAAAGAATCCACCGGTCGATTTCCGGACGGTTTTCAATGTCTTTTTCGGAATAATTAAATCCGTCAACATTCGCGTAAAGCGCGAAGAACGAGTACGTATTGTACAAGGTTCCGAAGAATTTTCTGCGGACTTCATCAATTCCTTCCACATCAAACTTCAGGTTTTCCCAAGGGTTCGCGTTGGCAATCATATACCATCTTGTCGCGTCAGGACCGTATTTTTGCAATGTTTCAAAAGGATCTACCGCGTTTCCAAGACGTTTAGACATTTTCTGGCCGTTTTTGTCCAAAACCAAACCATTCGACATCACATTTTTATAAGCAACTGAATCGAAAACAGAAGTTCCAATCGCGTGAAGGGTGTAGAACCAACCTCTTGTTTGGTCAACTCCTTCCGCAATAAAATCGGCAGGAAATGCTTTTTTGTTGTCGATAAGTTCTTTATTTTCAAAAGGATAATGCAATTGTGCGTAAGGCATCGAACCGGAGTCGAACCAAACATCGATCAAGTCGGATTCGCGTTTCATCGGTTTTCCGGAATCTGAAACCAAGATAATTTCATCCACAATGTTTTTATGCAAATCGATCTTCGCATAGTTTTCCTCCGACATGTTACCGGTTTCGAAACCTTCGAATGGATTCTTTTCCATGAAACCTGCCGCGATTGATTTTTGGATTTCGTTCATCAGTTCTTCCACCGAACCGATGATAATTTCTTCTTTCAAATCTTCGCTACGCCAAATTGGCAGTGGGATTCCCCAATATCTGGATCGCGAAAGATTCCAGTCGTTCACGTTTTCAAGCCAGTTGGCAAATCTTCCTTCTCCTGTTGATTTAGGTTTCCAGTTGATGGTTTCGTTGAGTTCTACCAAACGGTTTTTCACGGCAGTCATTTTCACAAACCAGGAATCCAAAGGATAATACAAAACAGGTTTATCGGTTCTCCAACAATGCGGGTAGCTGTGAACATATTTTTCAACCTTAAAGGCTTTGTTCTCCGTTTTTAAAAGGATGGCAAGTTCCACATCCCAGGATTTTTCCGGAGCGGTTCCTGCGTCGTAATATTCGTTTTTAATGTATTTTCCGCTGAATAATTCTGGTACGTTTTCGCCTTTTGCAAATCGACCCTGAAGGTCGACTAATGGTACTAAATTGTCGTTTTCGTCCTTGATCAACATTGGCGAAATTTCGTTTTCCTGCGCCACACGGTTGTCATCAGCACCGAAAGTCGGCGCGATGTGTACGATACCGGTTCCATCTTCGGTGGTTACGAAATCTCCAATAATTACTCTGAAAGCATTTTCAGGATTTTCTGCCGGCAAAAACCATGGAATCAATTGCTCATATTCGGTTCCTGCAAGATCTTCTCCTGTGAATTCGGCTAAGATTTGATAAGGAATAACTTTGGATTCTGCTGTGTAATTTTGGAAATCTTCATCGGTTCCCACTCCGTATTTTTTTCCAAAATTCTTCTGCAAAAGAACTTTGGCAAGAATGATGTTAATGGGTTCGAAAGTATATTGATTAAAGGTTTTCACCAAAACATATTCAATATCCCGTCCAACTGCTAAAGCGGTGTTGGAAGGTAAAGTCCAAGGGGTTGTCGTCCATGCTAAAATATGGATTGGCAGTTGATTTTCTTTATCAAATTCTGCCCAGTGAAGAGCTCCACCACAAGTAGCACCTGCGATTTCATCCGTGTTTACCTTAGATCCAAGATTCGCAATTTTAGATTGTAGCGCATCACTCAATTTTTTTACTTTAAACTGAGCAACAACAGTGGTGTCGGAAACATCACGATAAGTCCCCGGTTGGTTGAGTTCATGGGAGCTCAAACCTGTACCTGCAGCAGGAGAGTACGGCTGTATGGTGTAACCTTTGTAGAGTAATTTTTTGTCGTAAAGTTGCTTCAGAAGCCACCAAACGGTTTCCATATACTTCGGTTCATAGGTAATATAAGGATCTTCGAGATCTACCCAATAACCGATTTTTT
>NZ_DAMBHK010000001.1:20544-29142 GCF_032060305.1 Kaistella sp.
TTCGGTTCATAGGTAATATAAGGATCTTCGAGATCTACCCAATAACCGATTTTTTCAGTCAAATCGTTCCAAACATCAGTGTAGCGCATAACCGCGTTTCTGCAAGCCTGGTTGTAATCTTCCACCGAAATTTTTTTCCCGATGTCTTCTTTGGTGATGCCCAATTCTTTTTCAACGCCCAATTCTATTGGTAAACCGTGAGTATCCCAACCAGCTTTTCGAAAAACTTGTTTTCCGTTTTGGGTTTGGTATCGGCAGAAAATATCTTTCAGCGCTCTTGCCATCACGTGGTGAATTCCCGGCATTCCGTTTGCGGAAGGCGGACCTTCGTAGAACACATATTCCGGTTTTCCGGCGCGGGTTTCTACTGATTTCTTAAAGGTTTCGTGCGTGTTCCAAAAATTTGAAACTTCATCAGCAATCGCCGTGAGGTCTAGATTTTTATATTCGGTAAACTTATTCATTTTCAGTCAGTTCTATAAGAATGATCTTGGTTTCATTAAGTTTGCGAATATAGCAAATTTTAGTTAATTTTAAGCGTATTTATTTCGTAAATATCGGGGCTTGGGTATGGAAATTAGTATTTTGGTTCCAGTTGGGATGTCGTTTTCGTACAGATCGATATACTGAAGCTTATATCCTTTGTTGTTAAAATAATTTTTAAGCATTTCTGCTGCTATTTCTGTGCCTAGCGATTTGGTTTTGTTTTTAATGATCGATTTTCTTTTTCCGGCCTCTTTTCTTCCGATTCCGTTATCGGTAATAGAGATTTCAACAGCTTGATCTTTTACCGACACATTAATCGTAATCTTTTTGTCATCCACGGTCGCCACGCCGTGTATGATAGCATTTTCGATGAAAGGTTGCAGAACCATTGGTGGCAATTTTACAATGTCCACATCGATTTCGGGCGCGATATTTATGGAAAACTGAATGTGATTGTGAAATCGCAAGTTTTCGATATCCACATAGAGTTGTAATGTTTGAAGTTCCTGGGAAAGTGTAAACTCCTTTTCTTTAGATGCTAAAAGAATGGTTCTGATGATTTTTGAAAATTTGGTCAGATAATCCACCGCGTTTTGCGTGTCGCTTTCTAGGATATAGTATTTTATTGAATTTAAAGCATTGAAAATAAAATGAGGATTCATCTGGCTTTGAAGTACAGAGAGTTTCAAGTCTGAAATTTCCTGCAGATACTTTATTTTTTCATTTTCGATGATGAGTCTTTTTTCGTTATCTCGGTTTATTTCATCTTTTAGCATTTCATTTTTTTGTAATTGCGCAATGAAATTCTGCTGAAAAGCTACTTTGTCCTGGTAATTCATCCTTTGTTTGTGTCCCAATGCGAAAGAGAAAGCCATATTTTCGATTAAAAGTCCAAGGAAAAATATAAAATCGCCCATTTTCCTGCTTATGTCAATCCCCGGAATCTGCCTCACCGCTTTGTCTCCTATTACGGAACAAGCAAATAAAATGAGACCCCCAAAAACGATATAATATTTCAAATCGTTATCGACCTTCGAAAGGATGTAAAAAGAAATCACCGTTTGGATGGTCACTAAATAAATGAAAACCATTTTAAAGTAATTGAAAAACCCATCATAACCCAGGAAATAATGTAGGAAAAGACTAAGAAACGCTATGGAAATTATCACAAAAACCGGCAGAACAATGATGCGGTACCATTTTATACTGATCTTCTTGATGTTAAGAAATTCTGTAAAAAAGAAAAAATAAAAACAATTGAAAATAATGGTAAAGAAATCTTTAGTAAATTGGTCTAGGTTCAGTACTTCCGAAATCGATTTTGCGAAACCGCTTTCTGCCATAGGCAAATACGCAACAAAGGAAAAAAAAGTATAAGCGCTGTATAAAAGGTAGGCGCGATCCCTGTTCTGAAAAAACATGACGAGATGAAATACAGAAAGCAGCAATATCCCACCTAATACCACATACAATATACTGTTGTAGGCGTCGCGCTCTACAATGGAAGTTAGGGAATCATACATGGAGCGGATGATTTTTTTCAAAAATAGGTATTTAAATCATAATGAGGACAATAAGTATAGGTTTTTATACATACAAGTACTTATTTATAGTTGCAAATTATTGTATAGTGATTAATATTAAAGAAAAACATTTTGAATTTGCGGGCTAAAAAATGAGCGTTAAAATTTTCATTAAAAAAAAACTTCTACTTTTGCAAAAATTTTCTTGATGTCTAAAAATTTAGTTATTGTAGAGTCTCCGGCAAAAGCAAAAACCATTCAGAAGTATCTGGGCAAAGATTTCGAAGTGAAATCGAGTTTCGGTCACATCCGTGATTTACCCAAAAAGGGAATGGGGATCGATCTGGCAACTTTCACTCCCGATTACGAAGTTTCTCCCGATAAGAAGAAGCTAGTCGCTGAACTGAAAGCAGCAGCTAAGAAAGCCGATACAGTTTGGCTGGCCTCCGATGAAGACCGCGAGGGTGAGGCTATTGCCTGGCATTTGGCAGAAGAACTTAAATTAAAAGAAGACCATACAAAGCGAATCGTTTTTCACGAAATTACCAAAAACGCAATTCTGAAAGCTATTGAAAACCCGCGCAAAATAGATCAGAATCTCGTTAATGCGCAGCAAGCGCGAAGAGTTTTAGACAGAATAGTTGGTTTTGAAATGTCACCAGTGCTCTGGAAGAAAGTAAAAACCGGTCTTTCCGCAGGCCGTGTACAATCGGTAGCTGTGCGTTTGGTTGTTGAAAGAGAGCTGGAAATCAGAAATTTCAAACCTAAATCAGCATTTAAACTTGACGGACTTTTCCTGAACAAAAACAAGCAGGAAATTGCGGCCAAACTTAAAAAGGATTTTGCCAAGGAAACCGAAGCAGAAGAGTTTCTGAAGCAGTCACAAAATACCGAATTCAAAGTCCTTAATGTAGAAACCAAGCCCGGAACCCGTTCGGCATCGGCACCATTCACAACTTCAACACTGCAGCAGGAAGCGAGCAACCGCCTTGGTTACGGCGTTACGGCAACGATGCGTGTTGCGCAGAGGCTGTATGAAGAAGGTTATATTACTTATATGAGAACCGATTCCGTAAATCTTTCTCAGGAAGCCATTAACGGCGCAAAATCCCAGATTGTTTCAGAATTCGGTGAGCAATATTCAAATCCAAGAAATTTTACCACCAAATCGGCCTCCGCACAGGAAGCGCACGAAGCCATACGCCCGACCGATTTTTCTCTAAAACGAATTGGTGATGAGCAGCTTAACAAATTATACCAGTTAATTTATAAAAGAACACTGGCAAGCCAAATGGCAAATGCCAAAATAGAGAAAACAGTAATCGAAATTGGCAATCCTTCATTGCCACAGCATTTTGAAGCACAAGGCGAAGTAGTTGTTTTCGATGGTTTCTTGAAGGTTTATGGCATTACAAAAACCGATGAAGATGACGAGGAAAACAACGAAAAGTTATTGCCAAAGGTTTCGGTAGGCGAAATTCTGGATTATAAAAAAATTGAAGCCACCGAGAAATTCACAAAACCGGCAGCAAGATTCACCGAGGCTGGTTTGGTGAAAAAGCTGGAAGAACTCGGTATCGGAAGACCATCTACTTATGCGCCAACTATTCAGACGATCCAGAATCGCGAATACGTTGATAAAAGAGAGATCCTTCCGCAGGAAAGAGAAATCATGAAGATGTCTCTCACGAAAACCGAACTCAAAAAAGAGATTCTTACCGAAAAATTCGGCGGCGATAAAAATAAATTTGTTCCTACAGATATCGGCGAGGTTGTAAACGACTTTTTAACCCAGAATTTTGCCGAAATCTTAGATTATGGTTTTACTGCAAAAGTAGAGCAGGATTTTGATGAGATCGCAAACGGATCAGAAAAGTGGAAGGAGGTTCTTCAGGGATTCTATAAAGAATTTCATCCGAAAATTGCAGATGTAGAAGAAAACGCAGAACGTGCGAATGGAGAAAGAATTTTAGGAGTAGATCCGAAAACCGGCAAAAACGTAATCACCAGAATCGGAAGGTTCGGTCCGATGGTGCAAATTGGCGAACAGGACGATGAAGAAAAACCAATTTTCGCAAGTTTAATGGCAAACCAGAACATTGCAACCATTACGCTTGAAGAAGCATTGGAACTTTTTAAAATTCCTTTTGATCTAAAGGATTTTGAAGGTAAAACAGTAACTGTTGGTGTCGGAAGATTCGGTCCGTATGTGAAATGGGGCGAAACTTTCATCAGTATCCCACGCGGTGAGGATCCGCTTTCGGTTACACAGGAACGCGCAGAAGAAATTATTAAAGAAAAAAAGGTTGCAGATGCGCCGATTGCAACTTATAAAGGTGAACCGGTGACAAAAGGAACCGGCAGATTCGGGCCTTTTATTAAGTACCAGTCGCTTTTCATTAATGTACCAAAACGATACGACTTCGAAAATCTTTCTCAGAGCGACATTAATGAACTTATTGATGCTAAGCTTGAAAAAGAGGCCAACCGATATATCCAGCAGTGGGAAAAAGAAAAAATTTCCATCGAAAACGGAAGATGGGGCCCTTTCATCAAATTCGGAAAAAATATGTTTAAAATTCCGAAAACCAAGAAAGAGGAAAAATATACCGCTGAAGAATTAGCAGCAGTATCTTTGGATGAGGTAAAAAAATGGATTACCGCTCAGGATAAAAACGCTTTCAAGGAGAAACCTAAAAAAGCTCCTGCGAAGAAAACGGCTGTAAAAAAGCCAGCAGTAAAAAAAGCCGTAGCGAAAAAGAAATAGTATTTAGATAGTACGATAAATAAGGCCTGATAATTAAATTTATCAGGTTTTTTTTATCCATTACAGGAAAAGCGTTTTCCTGATATTGATCGTATCTTATTAAATGATGCGGTGTTCTTTACAGATGTTAAAAATTTTCATCGGCTTATAATCGTAACCAAACAGCTTGCAGCAGGTTTTTTACCTAAGATATAATGGTTTGTAACTAAAAAAAATATTTAATCACATGTGGTTAAAAATGAAAAATTTTAGTTTAAATACCAGATATATTTATATATTTGCCTCCGCACAGATGAATTTAGGAAAAAAATACAAAATGATTTAAGGAAAAACACACAAACGATGTTAAAAAAATTTACAAGTAAATCTTTGTAATATTTTTTTATCAATGAAAAAACTTCATCTGTTAGTTTCTTGCTTTTTAGCAACAGCAGCATATTCTCAAACAGCGAATTATGCAAAAGCTCCCAACAGTTATATTTACGATTTAGAATTAGCCCATTCTAAAAATTACGGTGGCATTGAAATTCCCGTGAAAAAAGCGTATGAAATGTGGGCGAAATACGAATATTTAAAAACCAATGGTACGGCTACACCTATTCCCGCGGGCATTCAGTCTGCATCTGTTTATTGGGAAGATGTTCCGGGGCTCGTTACTGAAGTAAATATTCTACCGGAATCAACTCCCGCAGACTCGAAAATCAAAGTCGGAATCAATAAAGGCAAAGGCAAGGGAAATGCAGTAATAGCCTTTAAAGTTGACGGAACCATTTACTGGAGCTGGCACATTTGGGTCACCGATAATCCTGAGAACGGAGTAACCTACTCCCAGGGAACCGAGACCGATATCGATGGCAACCTGATTAATGTTGAATATATGGACAGGAATCTGGGTGCGGTTTCAAAAAGTTTTCTTGATCATGAATGGCAGAAATCTTCGGGTTTAATGTACGAGTGGGGGCGAAAGGATCCGTTTCCACCGTTGGTGTACAAAGATGCCCACTTCTACGAAATCTCCGGCGACGTTGGGGTTTTAAGACATCGCCAGATCGATCCTGTAAATACCATTCCCGTTCAGGTACGGCCTTTTAATGAAATTGAAAAAAATATTAAATATTCTGTAAACAATCCCATTACCTATATTATAAATACAGATGGTACCGGAAACTGGTTTTCGAGTAGCAGATACAAAGTTCCAGGTGTAAGTCCTAATTATGTAACCTGGGATTTATGGTCGGATAACGCCAAAGGCGGAAACAGCAACGGCAACAGCTCCAACGCGGCGTTGAAGAAAGAAAGCCGTTCCTACGAACTGAAATCTGAGTTGGATCCTTGTCCCAACGGATGGCGGGTTCCCTCGTATTACGGCAGGGAAACCCAGAACAATAATTTGGCTTTTTTTGGAAAACGGGACTGGAATAACGATGATGCAGTAGTAGCAAACCGCCAACTTTTTCCTGATTCTGCAAATCCGAATCTGCAGGGCATTAAAGTATACCCAGGGTTAGGAATGGATTTTACCAACGCACAGGGCGGGGCAAGAAATTTAGGCATACTGCCGGTCTCCGGGGGTTATGTCTATTACCCCAATGCTGCCGCACCGAATGCTCCTGTAGGAATTACTTTTCAGGATGAAAGCGCAAACGGCGCACTCTGGAGTGCAACTTATGCGTACGATGGTGCCAGGGTTTTTTCAATGGTTTCAGATCCTTTCAGGACTAACACGAGTGTGGGGCTTCATGCAATTTTTAATAATGAAACCAATCCTACAAAATCAGGAAATCCGGTAAAATGCATGAGAGATCCGAACATTTCAAAAATTGGCGACTTTGCAACACAATATTTTACACATCCCAAAGAAATTTTCACTGAAGGTTTAAATAATCCCAACTCTTACGTTGTGGTAAATCAGGAAGAATTAAAAATTCCTGTAAGCAAAGCGTTCGCTGTGTACAATCAAGTGCTATCTGATCAGGAAATGCCGGATTATGACAATTTAACTGCTAATATCCTGTGGACAACCAATACCGCGTTAATTCAGGATATTGAGCTTGAGTTGCATCCTAAGGATGCGCGCTTATCGATGATCGTCCTTAAACTTAATCCATCTGAAACCGGAAATGCGGTAGTCTCCCTTCACAATAATAATAAAGATAATCCAGCGCTTTGGAGTTGGCATATCTGGGCAACTAAAGAAGATCCCACGGTAAATGCGGTGACGTACATTACAGAATCTACCATCCCTGTAAATTATAATTTTGTGAATCCTACCGTAAGCAAACTGCCGCCATTAAAAACAGTTTTTATGGACAGAAACTTGGGTGCAGAAAGTAGCGACATCAATTCCGGTATGGCAAACGGGCTGCATTATCAGTGGGGAAGAAAAGATCCTTTCCCATCTTTTTCTACGGTGAGAAATGAGACTTTATATCTTCAGGTAAAAGGTTTACAAGTCTTCTGGCCATACTTAACTCTAAAAGGCGAACCTATTGATTATACTGAACTCAATGGTAAAGAATACCAGTACGATTACACAGATTCTTACGAAGTGTACGGTTCTTCAAGCGCTAATATTGGAGATAAAGTAAGAGACAATATTAAATATTCTGTACAGAATCCTTTCAAATTTCTTTATCACAGAGGAAGTGGCGAGATTTACAACGGTGGAAACCATTATGCAAATGATTTGAATAAAGTAAAAGACTGGGTTTCGAATGATCGTGGCAAAGCCGAGGACCGCTGGGGACATGCCGACAAGAAATCGCCTTTCGACCCCTGCCCGGACGGATGGCGTGTTCCCGATGTTTCTTTTACTCATCTTTACACAGGTTCCAAAGGCAATTCGCCCTGGTATAACAGCTATAATGTAGATGCTTACGGCAAACCGGGGGTAATTCAGGACCAGTGGCATGATATAGCTAGTTTCTATAAAGGTACTGCAACTGGTAATAACGGCTGGAAATTCGAAAACCCCTCGTTCAATATCGGGAATTTCCCAAAAGACGGCATAAGAGGGGAATTGGGAGGAAATTCGGTGACCCTGGAAAGAACCGGTGTGTGGACAGCAGCATTGGCAGATATGAATACAGGTTTTGCTTTGGCAATGCAGTTTGAAGGTAATAAAATGCAGTCTGGAACCGGAGTTTACCCTCAGGCAGGAATGAGTGTGAGATGTGCTAAAGATGATAAAAGACTTCTGGGAGTTGCGGTGGAGCGAAACAGCCAGACCCTCAATACTCAAAATAATCAAACCATTATTTCGCAGCCTCAGAACAAAGAGCTGAAGGTTTATCCCAACCCTTTCAAAGACGAATTTTATGTTGAGAATGATGACGCTGTGAGTTTTGAGATCTATGATTTCAGCGGTAAGCTTATGCTGAAAGGAAAAATTAATGACCAGAAAGTATCTGCTCAAAAGATGCAGAATGGCATCTATGTAATTAAAATTATCATGAAAGACGGTTCTGCAATCAGTAAGAAAATGATAAAACAGTAACTGGATCATGAATAACCAAAAGCACAATCCAGAGGTTGTGCTTTTTTTGTTACTTTTGTTGAGCCTAAAACCTATATTTTCCAAATGAACATTGAAGACATCATTATTCCGCCAAGAAAAATCAATACCGAAAAATGGCAACTTGGCCATGCTGTTTCTCAGGAAATTCAGGAAAACGGAATAGTCCTCATTTTCTGTTCAGATTACCGCGGGATTAAGAATGGGGAAGCCGAAATTCTCGATTTCAAAACGGTGAGACGGGAGCTTTACCGACTTTCGAAACTCGATTTCGAAATTCCGGTTTGTGATTTGGGCGATTTAATTTC
>NZ_DAMBHK010000001.1:29242-32713 GCF_032060305.1 Kaistella sp.
CCGAAAAAACCGAACCTTTTTTCCGGCGCGCCGATTTGGTAACCGTAAACTGCGATGCGGTGGAAAGTATGGGCGATGGGTTCTCGGTAAATCCTCAGGTGAACGGATTGAACAGACGCGAGATTTGTGCCTATATGAAAGAAATCGGGTTAAGCGAAAATCTGAAATCGGTAGGAATTTTCAACTTCAACGCCCAATCCGAAACTTTTATAAATCATCAGCTTTTGGCACAGATGATCTGGCATTTGATTGAAGGGATCAATATTCAGCATTCGCACCCGAAAGAAAGGCAATACGAAACGTTTTGGGTAATGATTGATGATGATCAGTATGCTTTTCAGCGCGACAGTTTTTCCGGCTTATGGTATTTTGGTGATGATGAGAAGCCCGAAAATCTTATTCCCTGTTCGCGCCTGGAATACGAGGAGGCAAAACGCGGACAATTAAACAGCCGTTTCCTGAAAAACTGATGTTTTTTGAAATTCTAAAAATGCGATTCAGGTAACAAAAATTATATGACTAGAAGAGAACACTTAAAAAAAACGGTAAAAAGCATCAAAAACCAGTTTGTGGGCGACCGCAGAAGCCGCAGACTTTTTCTGGCGGCTTTTTATAATCATTATATTTCCAAGAATCTGAATCTTCCTGTTTTCATCAAATTTCCGAAAGCTCAGTTCAAATACCAGAATGTAACTTTAGAAACGCGCCCCGACACGATTGATTTTTGGGCCACACTCGAAAGTTATGAACCCGATCTTACCCAATTTCTTACGGAATTCCTGAATGGTGAAAAAGGAACTTTTATCGATGTAGGCGCACATATTGGCCGCTTCAGTACACTAATGGCAAAACAGGGATGGCAGGTGATTTCTTTCGAGCCTTTGAAAACCAATTTTCAGGCCCTGGAAAATAATTTAAAAGTTAATCATACAAACGGTAATGTTCGCATTTTCAATGCAGGACTGGGTAATAAAACTGGAAACAGTACTATTTATTTCAATAGTTTGGAACTCGGCGAAGCCTCGGTCACAGAAAAAAACGGCGATAACAAAGATGAGGTACAGATTCTTCGGTTTGATGATCTTTATAAAGATTTTAATATCAGCGACTTCTGTATTGTAAAAGTGGATGTTGAGGGTTACGAAGAACAGGTTATAGAAGGTATGCAAGAGTTTGTAAAAACCCATAAACCACTTTTTGTCATCGAACTTTGGGCTCAAAAATCTCCTAAACTGGTAGAGTTTCTGAAATCCCAAGGATATAAGCGGCTTCATATTTTTTGGTTTATCGAGGAAAAACACCATCCATACATCAGCCAAATGTATGCGCGCTACAACCGTTATCACCTTAATTACGATTATGAGTAAATCTTTACCCCGTATTTTCTCCAATCCTTTTTTGCTGGTGCTGCTCACGGTGCTCATCAAAATACCTGTATTTTTTACAAAGCACATTCAGGAGGATTCGTTTATTACTTGGAGGGTCGCAAAAAACCTGTTGAATTACGGAGTTGTAGGATTTAACGGAGAAGAAAGGCTTTCGGCGTCCACCACGCATCTTTATGTTTTGGTGTCTACTTTTTTTCAGTTGAATTTCGGTGATTATTTTATCTATCCGCTACTCATTTTCAACTGTATTCTTTTTGGAATCGGTTCTTTTTGGCTTGGGAAAGTGCTGTTCCGTAAGAATGTTATAAACCGTGGGCTATTTGTAATTCTTCTAAATATTGTTCCGCCGGCACTCACGGCTTCGTGTCTGGGTATGGAATACGGAATCCTCTTTTTTCTCTACAGCGGACTTATTTATTTTGGAATTCGGAAAGGTAAAAACTGGGCATATCTTATTTTTCCGGTGTTGCTGCTCTGGACGAGAATTGATACCGTGATTTTTCTCGGCGTCTTTTTCATTGCAGATGTAATCATTAGAAAAAAGCTTAACCTGGTTTTTATTTTAGGTGGTATTATTGGTGTTGTGAGTGTGGTTTCTTTCAACGTTATTTATTTCGGAGAGTTTGTTAATCACACCATTAGTGCTAAAAAAATTGCCTATAAAAATTTAACCCAAAATAACAGTTTAGAATTTTTGCTTTACCAATGGGCATATTACGGCGGGCTGATTAAAAAATATTCTCTGTTTACGTTTTTAATCTTTATGGGTTTTCTGGCTGCACTTGCTTACGCTGTGAAACAAATTATTAAGGATAAAACCCAAACCCAGTTTTCCATTAAAGTTATTTTGCTTGCGATGCTTGCGTTTGCATTACTGAAAATAACGGTTTTTGCTTTTATGCGCGCGTACTTCGACTGGTATTATTGGTTGCCAAGGGTTTTTCTGTTTATCATCGTGTTATATTATGTGCTTTTATATGTTCCGGCGAGGCGAAAGTTTTTAGTACCTGCGGTTTTTATATGCTGTCTTGGTCTTTATGGCTTCCAGATCCTGCAGTCCTGGGCCATTGGCTATATGGAAGAGACCCAGAGAATGCAGATTGCAAGGGATATTCAAACCGAAAGCCCTGGTATCGACCAATCAATTCTTCTGGAACCTGCCGGAAAAATTCCATTTTATACCGATCTCTATACGTACGATGAGGTAGGTTTGGTCAATAAAAAAATTACCGCTCAGATACAGAAGGACGAAAATCACTGGTGGATGAATTCAGTTAAAGAGTTTCGTCCAGATTATATTGTGACCATCATTTATAAACCTGGCGATGAAAAAAGTTATTATAAAATGACGGCTTCAGACCATATTTATTTTGACTCTCATTATCAGTTTGTAAAAAGTTATCCAATTGCAGAAATTCACCGGAACGCCCCGGCAATTTTGCGCTGGATTTACAGCATCAGGCCTATTGGTCAGGATTATCACCTGTATCACCTGAGAAAATAGAAGAGTTGTATGATTAAAGTTTCAGTCATTGTTCCTGTTTACAACGTTGAAAAATACCTAAGAAAATGTTTGAGTTCTTTGGTTGCTCAAATTTTACAGGAAATTGAAATTTTAGTGATAAATGACGGCAGCCAAGATGGTTCGCAGCAGATTATTGATGAGTTTAAAGAACGGTTTCCTTCAAAAATTAAATCCTTCATTAAAGAAAACGGCGGATTAAGCGATGCCCGAAATTTTGGTCTAGATCGTGCGCAAGGGGAGTTTATCGGTTTTGTTGACAGTGATGATGAGGTTTCGGCAAAGATGTTCGATGAAATGTATCGTCTTGCAAAAAAACACAGCGCCGAAATGGTAATCTGTAATCTGCAGAAAGTAGATGAAGCCGGAACTGTAAAACAGAAACTTACCCAAATTCCAAATATGCCCGAAATGATGGTGCTGGAAAATCATTTTTCAGTGTTTGCAGACCTTTCTTATTTTGCCTGCAATAAAATCTTTCGGAAAGAATTATTTGCTGAGAAAAGATTTAAGAAAAATATACATTTCGAAGATATACAGCTCATTCCGCAACTTTTACTC
>NZ_DAMBHK010000001.1:32813-44228 GCF_032060305.1 Kaistella sp.
AGCGGTTTGGAAGAAATTATCTGCTATATTTGCCTCTGAAGAAAAAAATTTATTATTTGCTGTATTTCATGGGGCAGGAGAAACTGCTGCAGAAATTGGTATAAAACACAAGTCCTTTATGCCCATCCTTCATCCTGTTTTTATCCTGATTTTCCTTTTTCTTGCTTTTGCGAGTTACTGGGAAATATTCAGGTTAGAGAAAAAACAGAGCATTTTTGTGTGGGTTACTGCAATTCTTATCATTATTGCGATAGGTTTCCGGATCAATGTAGGCGCCGATTACCCGGTGTACAAAATGCTTTTTTCTGGCTTTGCAATCTACACAACCTATGGAGATGTGCTGGATAAAGCGCTTTTCCGGCCAAATTCCGAAGAAATCGAATGGATTTTTGTACTTATCAACAAACTTGTTTTCGATTTTGGTCTTCCGTTTTACATCGTCACTTTAATTATGGCGGTGATTGCGGTTTCGCTGAAATTTACGGCTATTTACAAAAATGTGGCATTTCCTACGATCGCAATGCTTTTTTATTTCATGCCGATTATGTTCTTTGAGGATTCTGGGCAGATGCGCCAGGGCTTGGGAATTGCGGTCTGCGTGGCATCTTTTAAGTTCATTAAGGAGCGTAATTTATTTATGTTTCTGCTTTGTATTTACATAGCGCTGGGTTTTCATAAAACGGCCATTGTGTTTTTGCCCGCGTACTGGATTGTAAAAATCCCGATGAACAGTACCCGTATTTTTTGGGTTTTGGTTATTGCGCTGCTGTCTTCACCCTTTGAACTGTATCGTTTGGGAAGCGATTTCTTCGGCTCTATTGCGCCACAGGATATTTCAGGAGCTTACACCGGTTATATGGACGACCGCTATTACGGCACTGAGGTAGAAACAGGATTGAATGACCTGGTAAAGATTATTTTTATTGCAATTTTAATTAGGTACGATAAGAAAGGTTGCGAGGAGGTTTGGTGGTACGAATACATGCGGAATCTTGCAGTGTTTGGGATGGCGCTGTTTTATTTCTTCAGGTCTAATGAAATTTTTGCCGTACGGCTTCCGGGTGCGTATATGTTTTTTGTTACGATGTTTTGCCTGAGTAACTTAGTGTACGCGGTGAAAGGGAGCGGGAGGCAGATGCTTTATTTGGGATTTATGATGTATTTTGTAGCGATGTTTTTTTATTTTGGCAGCGGCAATGCGCATCGCGGCGGATTTACAACCGAAAGATATCAAAACGCACTTTGGTAATAACGCATGGATATAATTAAAGATTTACTCGCTCAGTTCGGAATACCGCAATTCTATGTAAAATTAGGATTGGGAATGCTTTGTTCATTTCTCCTTACTTTTTACACCATTCCCACGGTGGTAAAGATTTCGAGACGGAAAAATTTAATGGATGAGCCGGGCGCACGAAGTTCGCATCTGAGAAAAATCCCGAATCTTGGAGGGATCTCAATGTTTTACTCGCTTGCGGTGTGTGCATCGATTTTCGCTTTTGAGTTGTTCGAATTGTACAAATTCCTGTTTGCTTCGTTGGTTATCTTGCTCTATATCGGAGTGATGGACGATATTGTGGTGATGCGGGCTTACAAAAAACTCTTCGCGCAGATTGTTGTGACCTCGCTGATGGTGATAGGTTCTGATGTTCGGATCAGAAGCTTTTTCGGACTTTTCGGAATCTATGAACTGAATTATTTTTTCAGCGTCGCAATGAGTATTTTCACTTTTATTGTCCTGATAAATGCCTTCAATTTAATCGATGGAATAGATGGGCTGGCAGGTGGTTATTCAATTCTCTGCAGCGCAATGTTCGGTATCAGTTATTACCGGCTTGGCGAATACAATTATCCTTTGGTTGTGCTTTCGGGGGTTATTATCGGTTCTGTAATCGGGTTTTTATACTTCAATCTTTCAAATTACAGAAACAATAAGATTTTCATGGGAGATACCGGCTCAATGATTTTGGGTTTTCTCCTGGCATTTACCGCCATTTGTTTTATTGATATTTTTATTGACAAAAAGCTTCCGGAAATTCCAAGATATTATCTTCAGTCGGCCCCGGCCATCGCTATGGCGATCCTTATTCTCCCAATTATTGATACCTTAAATGTTTTTATGATAAGAATATGCAATGGGAAATCGCCTTTGGTAGCAGATAAAAACCATATACACCATTCATTGCTGAAATTGGGATTAACTCACAGAAGATCTACCGCTTATATCCTGATGTATTATCTTTTTATTGTGAGCGTGGCGTATTTTTTCCGCCATATTAATGTGAATGTATTGCTGCTTATTATTGTAATCTTAGGCTTTATAGGCGCATATCTTCCGAAACTTATCTTATTATTAAGAAAACCTGTATAAATATTGTTATTTTTGTAAAAACTACATTTGAAAATGATGAAACCCCATAAAGCCGGTCTTTTTCTCCTTTTTACCTTTTTGCTCTCATCCTGCATCTCGACCAAAGATGTGCGCTATATGCAGCCAAACGAAAGTCTGGTCATCAACGAAGAAGGTTTGGTTCCTTATAATATTCCGGTCTACCGCGTCACCAAAAACGATATGCTGAACCTTAACATTGTTACCACCCCAAAAGGTGATGCTGCACAGTTTTATTCAACATTAAATGCCCCTCCACCAGCGGTTTCAAATGCAGTTTCAGGATCTTCACCTATTGGCATGGGAGCAGGTACAGGCCAGGGCGGAAACTCAAATTTTTACTTTAACGGTTTAAAAGTAGATTCTAAAGGAGACATCAATATTATGGGAATTGGTTTTGTAAAAGCGGAAGGCCGAACGATAGAAGACATCACCCAGGAAATACAGAACCGCGTAAACGAAAATTTTGTTGACGGGAAATCAGAAGTCCGCCTGAATACCGATGGGATCACCTACTATATTTTAGGCGATGTAGAAACTATCGAAATCAGCGGTGAAAAAAAAGTACATAAAAATACCTTAACCATAACCGAAGCACTTTCAATCAATGGTGGGCTCAACAGAACTGTAGATCGCACCAATATTAAGATCCACAGAAAGCTACCCGAAGGAATCAAGATCGCAAAAATAGATCTTACCCGAGAAGATGTAATGAATTCTCCATATTACTGGGTACAAAACGGCGACGAAATCTTCCTCACCACCCGATCCAAAAATCTTAACGGTTTAGGTAAAGATCCTATTCAGACGCTAACTACCGGAGTTTCGGTGCTAACTACAGCATTGTCGATTTACTTAATCTTAACACGACTCTAATGATTCCCGGCAAAGAAAACACAGGTAAATCTACATCTTCACAAACTGAAAAAGTTGGCTCTTTCGCCTTTTTCGATGTAGAGCATTTTATCCGAAGATTAATAAGAAACTGGTATTGGTTTGCACTGATGGCAGCCTTGGGTTACGCCATTTCTTGGGTGTACAGCAAATATTACGCACAGCGCATTTATGCTTCAAATCTGTCACTCAGTATTTCAAATAATACCGCCAGTTATTTTACTCCTAATCAGTCGATTAACTTTATTTGGGGGCAAAACGGAAACCAGGATGGGATTTATCTTAAAAAGATGCTTCTTTCCCGTTCCCACAACGAATATCTGGTAAAGCAACTCGATCTTTTCATTAATTATTCCACCAAAGGATTAATAAAGCAGACTTATCTTGATAAATATGATTCGCCGGTTTTTCTGGAAGTTGATAAAAACCATAACCAGCAGGTGAATTATACCATAACGCTGATACCGAAAGGTGGCGACCGATATGAGGTAATTTTACCCGAAGAAGGCGAATCTACTTCATTATATTCCTATGTAACGGAAAGTTTCAATACCGTATCACCATACCCAAGGCCGGCAAACAAAATAATTGCTGTAAATGAATGGTATGTTTCACCTAATCTGAAATTCAAACTTGTTAAAAATCCGCAGCCCACACCAATTAAGCTCGACAACATTCTGCTTACGCTCTCTACAGTCAATCAAACGGTTAATGACCTGGTTTCAACCATCGGGGTCGATTTTGATAAGGAAATCAATACCATTATGATTATTTCCAAAAGCGGCTACAACCTGAATGGTACCGTAAATTTCCTGAATACGTCGGTGGATGAACTTCAGAGAAAAAGACTCATCGACAGAAATACGGTAGATAAAAATACCGAAAGTTACCTTTTTGATAATCTCTCGAAAATACGTAAAAAGTTAGATTCCAGTGCGCAGGTGCTGAACCATATGAAGGTAAGCGAAGGTTTATATGATATCAAAGACCGCGATGAGAAAGCGCTTGAACGGATTAAAGATCTTGAAAGTAAAAAAGCCGAATTGCTCACACGTATTAATTCCTTAAACAATATCCGGAATACGCTTGCTTCACAGAATCTGGACCGTATGATCAGCATGAATGCCGCCGGAATTGAAGACGGGATCTTCAGTGCCACCGTCTCAGAACTGAAGGCTTTATATTTAAAAAGACGCGAACTAGCGCTCATTTATACACCAAATTCTGAGCCTATGCGGGAAATCAACAGATTGATTAATGAGGCAAGAGGAAATTCAACCGGTTCGATTAGAAATTATTACAATACTTATCTTAACGAAATTGCTAAAATCGACCGCCAAATAGCGGACGAAAGTGTGGACTTAGTAGCGTATCCCGAAAAAGAAAGAAAATATCTAGATGCAGAGCGCGGTTATAACATGATCGAAGCCACCTATAACACTTTGCTTGCTAAACAGAACGAAACACAGATTAGGGTTGCTACCAATAAATCGGACATCACCGTAATCGATCCTGCAAAAAATCTTGGGCAGGGTCCCATTGCTCCCGACGTGCAAAGAACAAAATATTCCATCATTGGAGGCCTGCTTCTGTTGCCGTTACTGATTATTGGCATTTCTGAAGCGCTGGATAACAGAGTAAGAAACATTAAGGAATTGCTCCAGGCAACCCGAATTCCGCTTCTGGGAGTTATCGGTAAAAATACCCACGATAATAATCTTACGGTGCTGGAGCAGCCGCGTTCATCAATATCTGAAGCATTCCGGGGAATAAGGGCGAACCTTAGGTTTTTGCACAAGGAAGACAATAAATCAAAGGTTATTTTGCTTACTTCTTCGGTAGGAGGCGAGGGTAAAACCTATATTTCGATCAACATTGCCTCTGTTTTAGGTTTGAGCGGGAAGAAAACCATTCTATTGGGGATGGATTTAAGAAAGCCGAAGATTTTCGGTGATTTTAAAATCGATAACAAATACGGCATCTCAAACTATCTTACCGGTGAGGTAGAAATGGATAAAATCATCAACCAAACAAAAATTCCCAACCTTCATGTGGCAACTTCAGGACCTATTCCGCCGAATCCGTCGGAGTTACTGATGAGTGAACGGAATGTAGAATTCATTCAGGATCTGAAAGAAATTTATGATTATATCGTCATCGATTCGCCGCCAGTTGGCTTGGTTGCAGACCCTTTTGAACTGATGAAATACGCTGACGCCAGCATTTATGTTGTGCGGCACGAGTATACCGAAAAGTATATGCTTAAGATGATTACCGAGAAATACCAGAATCAGGAAGTGCAGAATTTAGGATTGGTTTATAATGATTACCAGCACCAGCAGGGTTATGGATATGGTTACGGATATGGCTACGGTTATGGTTATGGTTACTTCGATGAAGACAAAAACTATCAGGAACCTACGCTCATTAAAGTAAGAAATAAATTGAGAAAACTGTTCGGTAGAAGTTAGCCCCTCAATCTCTGCAGTAGTGAGAATTAAGGTAAAGAAATCATAAAACCTTTTAATTGTCGTTTTACTCCTATAAATTATGCTTTTTTGAGGTTATTTAACTAAAAATTAAGAATTTCCTTAATGTAAAATTGTTTTATATTTGCAAAATTATTTATGAAAATTGATGACCGGCTATTCATGCACAACAAACTGATTTATTCCTTTTTTGCGATTATATTAATGGTGGGGTTCTATAAAGGGCAACGACACGAAATAGGGGTGCAGTTAGGTATGAGTAACTTGGTTGGAGACATTGGTAAAACCAATTATATACTGCAGAAACCTGTACTCAGCAATATTGCTGATTATGGAATCCCGTTTTATGGAGGAATTTTGTACCGCATGAATTTTAACCCTTACCAAACCGTAAGATTAAATATTGGGTACAGCCATATTCAATTTATAGATGCCGTGGCAAAAGAGCAGTATCGCAGAAATAGAAATCTTTGGGGTACGAACTCCATTTGGGAAGCAGATTTAATCTTTGAATATAATTTTTTCCCGGTAAACGACGAGCAGAAAAGCCTTGCGAGTCCTTACATCTTCGGCGGAATCGGGGGGATGTTAGCGAATTCTACCAGGGTTTCTCTTGTAAATGATTTCAGACGTGATGCAGGCGGAAATGCAATAGCACCTACCAGCAGTACAGATTTCGAAACTAATCCTACCTATCAATCTGGTAATAGCCTCACCATGGCAATCCCGTTCGGCGTAGGACTGAAATATAAGTTTAATTATAACTGGGCGCTTTTCGGAGAGTTCATGTTCAGGCCAACGTTCTCAGATTCAATCGACTATAGTGTGGTTGATGATAAAGACCTGAGGGTTACCTATAATAAAGATATTCTGGCGCCAGGATCTACAAAATCCCTGTTGCAAGAAAGTCCTTATCTTCAGATAGCCGAAGAAAGAGCGGCAGAATTTCTGAAGAACCGTGAAATTGGAAATATCAATTCAAAAGACTGGGTAAATACCATATCTGTAGGACTTACCTATTCGTTTGGCAGACCCCCTTGTTATTGTGGAGAGTAAAATAATGCAGTCGTTTAAAGATAAAATAAATCAGGATCAGCTTCCCCAGCATGTCGCCATTATTATGGATGGCAATGGGAGATGGGCAAAATCCCGTGGAGAAAAGAGAACTTTTGGTCATAAACATGCCATTAAAGCCGTGCGGGAAGCAGTAAACGCCTGCAACGAAATTCATATTCCTTACCTTACCCTTTATACTTTTTCATCAGAAAACTGGAACCGTCCGGAGGATGAGGTCGATACCCTGATGAGTTTGATTTCTGAAACAATTATTTTAGAAGCCGAAGAAATTTTCAGTAAAGGACTGCGGATGCATATTATTGGCGATACTGAAAAACTGCCCGCAGAGGTACGCGAACACATGCAGCATTTGGTTGATATTACAAAAAACAATACAAAAGGAAATTTAATTCTGGCTCTAAGTTACGGTTCGCAGCATGAGATTTTAAGTGCTGTTAAAAAAATCAGCAGCAAGGTAAAAAATGGTGAACTTACAGAAGAAGAAATCAACGAAAAAGTATTTGAAAATCATTTATATACCAAAGATTTCCCCCCTGTAGATTTATTAATCAGAACTAGCGGCGAGGTACGGATAAGTAATTTTTTGCTTTGGCAGATTGCCTATGCAGAACTGCAGTTTCTGGATATTCTGTGGCCGGATTTCGGGAAAGAAGATTTCTTTAAATGCATTTACAATTACCAGAACAAAGAGAGAAGATTCGGAAAAACAAGCGAACAGCTCAACGAAAATATATAAAAGAAAAGTTAGCAAGATAAAAAATGAAGTTTAAATTCTTACCCATCATCATGTTTGTGGCTTCGGCGCATTTCTATGGTCAGATAACTCCCGAGCAGACGCCGCAGGACAATAACCCGGTGTACGCACAGAACGAAACAGGAACCTACATCCTAAAAGACATTGTGGTAGATGGCGTAAAAAAATATACCCCCGCACAGATTTTAAGATTTACCGGTCTTAATAAGAATGAAAGCGTGGAAATTCCTGGGCAGAAAATCAGTAATGCCATCAAAAAACTTTGGGAAACCCAATCTTTCTCAGAAGTTGAGGTCTATATTCAAAGTATTGAAGGTGACCAGATTGTCCTCCGTTTCAACCTTCAGGATCTTAAGGATTTGGGAGAAGTGAAATTTACAGGAAAAGGAATCGGTAAATCGAAAAGTGAAAAACTCGCAAAAGACAATAACCTGAAACCCGGAACCAAAATCACCCAGAATTTAGTTTCGACCCTGAAAACAAATATTCCTAAAGAATATATTAAAAAAGGCTATGCAGACGCCAGAATAACCATCGAAGACAAAGTAAACGCACAGGATCCCGAACTGGTGGACTGGACGATTAATGTTGAACGCGGTAAAAAAGTGAAAATAAGCCACATCGAATTTGAAGGAAACGAAAATGTATCCGACAATAAGTTGCGTAAAAAAGGTTTCAAAGACACCAAGCAGAAAAGATTCGGTATTCAGGGAATTTTAAAGCCATCAAAATTCATTGAAGAAAAATACGAATCAGATAAAGACAACCTTATCAATTATTACCGCTCCCTTGGTTTCCGCGATGCAAAAATTGTCTCAGATTCCGTATGGAGAAATCCTAAAAACGATTTCGAAATCAACGTAAAACTGAGCGAAGGAAAAAAATACTATATCGGCGACATCAATTTCCTTGGGAATACCGCATTTTCAACCGATTATCTACAGAAGGTTCTGGGATATAAAACCGGCGACATCTACGACGCTGTGGGTTTCAACAAAAAAGTGGGCGAAGATGGCGGGAAAGAAGATGATTCCGACATCAAGTCGATTTATATGAACAACGGTTACCTTTTCTCTAACGTTACGCCCATCGAGAAATCGGTGGCAGGCGACTCCATTAATCTGGAAATCCGGATCAACGAAGGTGAAAAAGCAACCTGGAACCGCGTAACCTGGAGTGGAAATACCACGACTCATGACCACGTAATTCTGCGTTCACTAAGAACAAAACCGGGAAGTTTATTTGCAAAAAGCGATATTAAAAGAACTTATTTCGATTTAGCGGGGATGCAGTTTTTCGATCCTCAGCAGGTTGGGCAAAACATTGTTCCGAATCAACAGGATAATACCGTAGATATTCACTGGACGCTTGTTGAAAAAGGTTCGTCTCAGGTTCAGTTGCAGGCAGGTTACGGTGGTGGCTCGTTCATCGGGACTTTAGGACTTACGTTCAATAATTTCTCTTTGAGAAATTTCCTGAAATTTAAAGATTTCAAACCGGTTCCACAGGGTGACGGGCAAACACTTTCGATCCAGGCACAAGCGGGGCAGTACTTCCAGAATTACGGAATTTCTTTCACAGAGCCATGGCTGTTCGGAACCCGACCTACGGCACTTTCTGTAAGTGTAAATCAGTCTTTGGTAAGATATTCTGATCAGTTTGGAGAAACCCAGAAACTCAATATTTTCTCTGCAAGTGCAGGATTAAACAGACTCCTGAGATGGCCGGATGATTATTTCTCACTTTATACCGGAATCCAATACCAGAGCTACGATTTCAGCAATTATCCGTTCCAGTTTGGTAACGAAACCGAATATAATGGTTCTGCCAAAAACTTCAGTTTTAATGTTGGCTTAAGCAGAATGTCTGCAGGATTAGATCCGATTTTCCCAACTCAGGGCTCCAACCTGGAGGCATCGGTTAAGTTTACGCCGCCTTACTCGCTCTTCAGCGATAAGAATTATGCGGCCATGAGTAATGTAGAAAAATACAAATGGCTCGAATTCTATAAAGTAAAAATGAAAGCCGATGTTTACAATACCGTAGTCGGAAAACTCGTTCTTAGAAGCACTGCAGAAATGGGCTTCTTGAATGGTTATAACAAAGAACTGGGTGCACCGCCATTCGAAAGATTCTATGTTGGTGGAACTGGTTTGTTCGGAGGAAGGTATGATGGCCGCGAACTTGTGCCCTTACGTGGTTATGAAAATGCCTCTTCTACAGGCGGAACATTAGAAGATGTAACCCCTTACGGAGGAGCAACAGTTTACAACAGATTTGCGCTCGAACTCAGATATCCGATTTCAATGAACCAAACTGCAAAAATTTATGCGCTGAGTTTCCTTGAAGGTGGTAATGCCTGGAACTCGTTTGGAACTTATAATCCCTTCCAATTGAAACGTTCTGCCGGAGTAGGAGTAAGGGTATACATGGGAGCATTTGGACTTATCGGATTTGATTTTGCTTATGGTTTCGATAAGACGCTTATAGGTACAGAACCTGCAGGATGGAAAACACACTTCCTGATGAATCAATCATTATAAAGACAATTGAAATGAAACACATCAAATTATTTGCCTTACTGTTCTTTATTTTTTCGGGTGCTTTAAATGCACAGAAAATTGGTGTTGTTGATACCGATTATATCCTCAGCAAAATGCCTCAGTACAAAGAAGCACAGGACAGGCTGAATGAGCAGATCGCAAGCTGGCAGACTGAAATACAGAACCTTCAGTCTGATTTTGATAAAAAGAAATTACTGTTGGAGAACGAAAGGGTACTTTTGGTAGGTGAGCAGCTGAAACAGCGCCAAAAAGAAGTTGATGATCTTGATAAGAAGATTAAAAGCATGATCAATAACCGTTTCGGTACGCTGGGCGAAATTAACAATGCAAGATCAAACCTCACCAAACCTTTTCAGGATCAGATATGGAACGCAATCCGTACTGTATCAGAGAAAAACAGTTTGGGCATAGTTCTTGATAAAAGCAATAACATCAGTGTAATTTTCCTCGAAAAACGGTACGATTATACAGATAAAGTATTAGATTTGTTACTGAAAAATTCAGGAAATAAAAATACTTCAACCCCAAACAGGAGAGGAATCTCTGAAGAAGATGCCAAACAGGAAAAATTAAGACTGATGCAGGATAAAACCGATTCCAATTCAAACACACAGTCGCGAAGAAAAAAATAAATTTAAACAACAATAAATTATTCAACCCCAATTATGAAAAAATTAAGTGTATTATTTGCAGCAGTAATGATGTTGGTAACAGCAGGAGCAGTTAACGCTCAGAAAGTTGCATCTATGGATTACGAAGCTGTATTGGCAGCAATGCCAGAAACTAAGAAAATGACCACAGATTTAGATACTTTCAGCAAAACTAAAGGTGATGAACTGCAGAAACAGGCAGAAGCTTTCCAAAAGGAAGTACAGCAGTACCAGGCTGATGGTGCAAAATTGACCGAAGCTCAGAGAACTGCTAAAGAAGGAGAATTACAGAAAAAACAGCAAAACCTTCAGCAGCTTCAGCAAACTGCACAAAACGATTTGGCTCAAAGAAGAGATGCAGCGGTAAAACCTATCATCGACAAACTGAACAATGCAGTAGCGAAAGTAGCAAAAGCGAACGGTTTCGATTTCATCATCGATTCTACAGCTTTAATCTACAAAGGTGGTCCGGACGCAACTCCGTTAGTAAAAAAAGAATTAGGTCTTTAATAAACCCTTTCTAAAACCTAAACCATCCCGAGAATTCAGGATGGTTTTTTTAATTTTGTAAAATGGAAAAAGAAATTTCATCGGTAGA
>NZ_DAMBHK010000001.1:44328-47632 GCF_032060305.1 Kaistella sp.
AACACCATTCACAGCGTGTTGTGGCTTACGGTAATTTATTTCAATATGAAAACCCGCCGTTCCGAAGCGCAACCGGAAGAAACAAAAGACCTTTTCCGTAAATTTTTGGTAAATTTAGAAGAGAAAGATTTCCAGAGCAGAGTCTCCTATTTTAGAAAACTGAATAAATCCGCTGCGAAATGACAAAAAGAATACTGATCGTTGGAGGAAACGGACAATTGGGAAACTGTATCCGGAAAATTGCTCCCGATTTCGAAAACCAATACGAATTTAACTTTACAGATTCTCAAACCCTCAATATTACCGATCGGGACAGTGTTTCTGATGTTTTTTACGATTTTAAACCTCATTTCTGCATTAATGCATCTGCCTATACCGCAGTAGATTTGGCAGAGAAAGAACCGGAAAAAGCCTTTGCTGTAAATGCTGAAGGCGTAGCAAATCTTGCGGAGGCCTGTGAAGAATATAACTGTGTCTTGATTCATGTTTCTACGGATTATGTTTTCGATGGCGAAACCAATATATCTTATTCTGAAGACAGTTTTACAAATCCACAGGGAGTTTACGGTGCATCAAAACTGAAAGGAGAAGAATTGGCGATGGACCTTAACCCTAAAACTATTGTAATCCGCACCTCATGGCTGTACTCAGAATTCAACAAAAATTTTGTGAAAACGATGTTGAATCTTTTTTCTCAGAAAGACGAATTGGGAATCGTTGCCGACCAGTTTGGCCAGCCAACCAACTCAAATGATTTGGCAGAAGCCATCATGAAAATCATCGAAGCCGAACCGAAAACCTACGGGATATTCCATTTTTCGAATTATCCCGAAACAACGTGGTTTGAATTCGCCCAGAAGATTGCAGAATTTTCAGGTTCGAACATTAAACTTAATGCCATTACAACAGAAGATTTTCCCACACCGGCGAAACGCCCGAAACGAAGCACAATGTCTTTGGATAAAATTGAAAACATTTATAACATTCAGTTGAACCATTGGGAGAATTCCCTGCAAGATTGTATTGAAACTTTACAGAAATGAGAAAAACATTCGTTTTATATATGATTTTGGTGGGTCATTTTTTCATGGCTCAAAATGTAATCCTCAATAAAGTGGAGAAGACGCATTCCAACGCGGATAAATTTCTGTATAAAATAAATCCGGAAGCTGTGAATGCGGAATATCTCGGCGAAATCGAAGTACAGGGCTTTTCTGATGATGATGTGAAAGTATTCGGGATGGTTTATAAAAAGGCAAAGGAAATTGGTGCCAACGCATTTTCTTACCTACCTTTCGAGTCTGTCGAAGGGGGAATACAGAAATTTGACTCGGTCCATTACAGGCTTAATCTTTATTATGTGTCGCCCGAGCAATTCCCAAAAGAAGACAATATCATTTATCTCATCGCGTCGCCGTATAAAAAGCAGACCATCGCCGTAAATAACGATAAGCTCAGTTTTGAGCCGAGAACTTACACAAAGATTCAGCTCACTCCTGGTGAAATTTACACCGTGTCTACCCGAAAGCTTTTAGGCTCTTCGGTTAAGCTTGGCGCACAGGAAAATCAGCCGGTGCAGTTTTTTCAGTTTTCAGCTTTTTCTGTGAATTCCAATCCATACGGAACAGCAGGGATCAACTTCAAATCCGGCGATATTACAAGATTAGAGCAGTCTTACGCGCAGTTTCTTACAACGATTTATCAATATCAGGAGGCAGTTCTGAAATATTAAAAAAAATAATCAAAATGAAAGTAGATATTCTTGCAATAGGCGCCCATCCGGACGATGTAGAACTGGGTTGTGGCGGAACTTTGGCAAAATTGATTTCGGAAGGAAAAAAGGTAGCTATTGTTGATTTAACCCAAGGCGAACTGGGGACCCGTGGCACGAATGTAACAAGAGCACAGGAAGCTGCTTCGGCCTCGGAAATTTTGGGTATTTCTGCCCGTGAAAATCTAAAAATGAAGGATGGTTTTATCCTCAATTCAGAAGAATATCAAGTACAGATCGTGAAAATGATCCGTAAATACCAACCCGAAATCGTACTTGCCAATGCGGTAGACGATCGGCATCCGGACCATGCAAAAGCTGCGAAACTGGTTTCTGATGCGTGTTTTCTTTCTGGTTTAGTGAAGATCGAAACTGAGCTTGATGGAGAGCATCAAAAGCAATGGCGCCCGAAACAGGTATTCCATTATATTCAGTGGAAAAATATTACGCCGGATTTTGTAATTGATATTTCAAATTTTATGGAAAAGAAAATCGAAGCGTGTCTGGCTTATAAAACCCAGTTTTACGATCCGGATTCTAAAGAACCGATGACGCCGATAGCTACAAAAGACTTTCTGGAAAGCCTCACCTATAGAGCACAGGACCTGGGAAGACTCTCTGGCGTTGAGTTTGCGGAAGGTTTTACGACAGAAAAGTTACTTGCTTTCAAAAATTTTGACGGAATAATTTTGTAATTTCTCGAAAAGCTTTATATTTGCAACCTCAAACGGTGATTGTAGCTCAGTTGGTTAGAGCGCCGGATTGTGGTTCCGGAGGTCGTGGGTTCGAGACCCATCATTCACCCACTTTAAAACGCATTGATTTTCAGTGCGTTTTCTTTATTTTTATGCAATTCATTCCGCGTAATTTCACCCGCAGGAATACATTTAGACATAAAATAAAAAGGCATCCATAATTGAATACCTGTATTTATTAAACCTCGTCGTCCGATTCTATTGTAAATGACCTACTTTTAAAATCCTTGTCATGCCTTTCAGAAATTACATCTTCGCCTTTTTGGCTGATGATGAAATCTGTAGATTCCTTAAACATGTCTTCAAAACTCTTGAAATCTTCTTTGTAAAGATAGATTTTATGTTTTTCGAAGGTAGCTTCTCCGTTTTCACCAAAATTTTTCTTGCTTTCGGTAATCGTAAGATAATAATCTCCCGCTTTAGTCTCGCGCACATCAAAGAAATATGTTCTTCTGCCAGCTTTCAACACCTTTGTGAAAATTTCATTTTCGTGGCGTTCCTTGTAATCACTCATTTGTAGCTATTTTTTGAAATCTTGTGTAACAAATATAAAAGATTTCTTTTAATTGCAAAATAATTATTTGTTTTTTTGTTAACGAAAATGAATTATTGGTGACAAATCCGCATTTTATGCCGAAGCGGAGTTTTCTACTTTGGTGAGATTCAGGATTTTATCTGCGCGTTTTGCACTGCTTTCGCGGTGGGTAATAATGATCGAACTGCTTTTTTGGATTTCGTTTTCAATATTCTGAAGGATATTTTCTTCGGTTTCGGTATC
>NZ_DAMBHK010000001.1:47732-68323 GCF_032060305.1 Kaistella sp.
AGCAAAAGGGCGACTGTAGATTTCCCGCTGCCGGTTTTTCCCATAATGGCCAGTGATTTTCCGGCTTCGATGGTGAAACTTAAGTTGTCTAAAGCTTTAATACCCGTATTCGGATAAACGTAAGAAACATTTCTGAATTCGATATCGCCTTTAATGGGATAATTATCATGGTTGGTATTGATGATGTCGCTTTTCATGTCGAGAAACTCATTAATCCTCGCCATCGATGCATCTGCCCGCTGATTTACAGAAGTTACCCAGCCTACCATAGAAAAAGGCCAGATAAGAATGTTGATATACATAAAAAAATCTGCGATTTTACCTACAGAAAGCTCGTTGTTCATGTACTTTTGTCCGCCAATCAAAAGAATGACTACATTCAGCAAACCGATCACGAAAAGAATAATCGTAAAGAAATATGCTTCCGTTTTTGCCAGATCCAGAGCTTTGTCCTGATAATCTTTAACTTTTATGCCGTAATTTTTTTCAATATACTTTTCCCGCGCAAAGAATTTCACCACGCGTATTCCGGAAAAACTATCCTGAACAAAAGTTGAAATTGCAGACTGGCTTTTCTGCATTATTTTCGATTTTTTGTTGATGATGGAACTTACTTTATAAATTACGTAGGACAGAATGGGTAGCGGAATCAGCGACCAAACCGTCATTGAAACATCTGTTTTCAACATGTAGATGCTGGTAATGATGAGCAGGATCAGGAGGTTCACGATGTACATCACTCCGGGTCCGAGATACATTCTTACCGCCACAACGTCTTCACTCAGCCTGTTCATTAGGTCCCCCGTTGTGGTTTTTTTGAAATCCGTTAAAGAAAGTTCCTGGTAATGGTTGTAAATTTTATTTTTAAGTTCATATTCAATTTTCCTTGAAGCTACAATAATGGTTTGCCTCATCATAAAAGTGAAGAATCCTGTAAGTATGGATGATACCACGATAATCGCAACATAAATCAAAACCTGGCGGTTAAATCCAAGGTTGGTAGTCTGCGCAATCTGGTCTACAGATTTCCCGACAAACTGTACTTTATAAATGCTGAAGAAATTACTGGCGATAATAAACAGGAATCCCCAAAACAGCAGGATGCGGTGTTTCCAGAAATATGGATTCAGGGTTTTCAGTGCGTTCATAGATTGGGTTTTGGCAATGAGGGTTCTGCCGGAAAATTTTCCTGATGCAAAAGTAAGAAATTGAAAACGGATTGAAGGTTTTTATTGAAACCGAAAACACAAACAGAAACAGGAGTTTGCAAAAAAATGTTATCTTTGCACGCATAAAAAGCTCTTTGAAATGTTAGGAAGAAGACAAATTCGTGAAAAAGTCGTAGAAGCGGTATATTCTTATTACCAAAACCCTGTGAAGGCAGATGTTTTAGAGAAAAACATGTTTTCGCAGATCGAAAAAATCTATCATCTTTATATTTATCAGCTCAATTTTTTGGTAGCCTTGAAAGCACTCGCCGAAAAGCAGATTGAGATTGGCAAAAACAAGTATATAAAGACTGAAGACAACCTTAATCCCAATCAGAAATTCATCAACAATAGGGTGCTCAATATGTTGGAAGAAAATACCGAAAGGCTTTCTTTCACTTCGAAACATCAGGAACTGAAATGGGAACTACACGATGAACTTTTGGTAAAAACCTTCCAGCGAATGACTTCCGGAAAACGTTACCAGGATTTTATGAAAGAAGAAGGATATTCTTTTGAAGAAGACCAGAAATTCATCGGCAAGTTATTTTTAAGATATATTGCAGAGAATGAAGATTTTCACGACCATGTAGAAGGATTGGAACTGAGTTGGGCTGATGATTTTCACATTTCAAATTCAATGATTCAGAAAACCATCGGGTTTTTTAAGGAAAATGAGCCGAGCCACACCTTAATCAAAATGATTAAAGATGAAGATGACCGCGAATTTGCCCGCAAACTTTTAAAGCAAACCCTTAATCATTGGGAAGAAACAGAAAAAAAATTGGAAGGCCGACTCGAAAACTGGGATATCGAAAGAATCTCGCTCATCGATAAAATTATTCTGGTAACTGCAATCTGCGAACTCGATTATTTCCCGTTAACGCCGGGCAGGGTGATTATTAATGAATATATCGAGATTTCAAAAGTTTTTTCCACGGACCGTTCCAACATTTTCATTAATGGAATTTTAGATAAATACACCAAAGATTTTAATAGAAATTAATAAAATATTTATGAAGAATTTAGTAAAATTATTACCCCTGGTAGCGGCAATGACATTAGTAAGCTGCAAAAAAGACCAAACCGCCGATCAACTTATAGTTGAAGAAAATGTAGAAGCAACGGCTGCACCTGAGGCATCAGCATCAGCGCCTGAAGCAGTGGCTGTAGCAGCAGCGGCAGGACCTGCAACTACGGTGGCCTTATCAGAATCTAATTTTGCTTTCGGTAAAATTAAAAAAGGTGATAAAGTAGAGCATGTGTATGAAGTAACCAACACCGGAACAAATCCACTGGTAATTTCTGAAGTTAAGCCGGCTTGCGGCTGTACCGTTCCTGATTATACAAAAGAACCGATTCTTCCGGGACAAAAAGGTAAAATTACTTTGAAATTTGATTCTGCAAGTTTCGACGGACTGGTAAGCAAACAGGCAGAAGTATATGCCAATGTAGAAGAAGCGCCTATCGTACTGAGTTTTACGGCAGATATTCAGCCCTAATTATTTAATTTAAATTTATATGATAGCAATATTTTTACAGGCGGCTTCACCTGAAGGTTCGATGATGCCTACAATGATTATGATGGGCTTAATGTTCGTTGGATTTTATTTTCTGATGATTCGTCCACAAATGAAAAAGGCCAAACAGGAAAAGAATTTCCAAGAAACCCTGAAAGTTGGAAGCAGAGTAGTAACCACTTCAGGAATGCACGGCAGAATTGCACAGATTCAGGATGATGGCGTGGTAATTGAAACCCTTTCAGGAAAATTAAAATTCGAGAAAGCAGCAATTTCAAGAGAATTTACGCAGCAGCGTTTCCCGGATTCCACACCCGATGACAAGAAATAATTTTCTTAATCAATATCAAAGAGCAACTTAACAGTTGCTCTTTTTATTAACTGAATATCAAAATTAAAAGACTCGCCACGAAAATCCTGAAAATGGTTACGAGCGGATAAACCTGCGCATAACTCTGAATCGGCACATCAGAATCCAAATAATTCGTGCTGAATGACAATGCGGCAGGATCGGTATAGCTTCCGCTCATAATTCCGGCAAGCTGTAGGAAATTAATTTTCATAAAAAATCTTCCCACAATTACCATTGTGATTAAAGGAATAAATGTAATTGCTGAACCGAACAACAGCCAACTCCAGCCATTATATTTCACAAAATTATCGTAGAAACCGTCGCCGGCATGGATTCCCACCGCTGCAAAAAACAGACAGATTCCCAGATCCTTCATAAAATAAATTGCACCGTTATTGATGTAGGAATGGATGAAAGAAATCCCTCCGTATCTTGAAATTAAAAGTGCTACAATAAGCGGCCCGGCAGCAAAACCCAGCTTTATGGGCACCGGAAGACTTGGGATTACAATAGGAATTGATCCCAGGATTACGCCCAAAAGCAAACCTCCGAAGAGGGAAAGGAAATCGGGTTCCAGAAGTTTTTTTTCTGAATTGCCTATGATCTTTTCTACTTCTTCAATGGCTTCTTTAGAACCAATAACTCTCAACTTATCACCATAAAAGAGTTCCAGAGAAGGTCGTGGAAGAATTTCCCGCCCCGCGCGGAAAACACGGGTAACCTTCAGATCATACGTGTTGTAAAGATCGAGTTCTGAAAGTTTTTTATGAATGACTGAAGGTTTGGTAACGAAAATATTTTTATTATGAATTTCAGAATCAGATTCAATAAATAAATCACTGGAGGGTCTTCCCAACATTGCAACAAAATCGTCCACATCTTTTTCTAAACCTACCACCATCAGCACATCCCGTTCTCTTAAATGCACGTCTAATGTTGGCGACTGTACCACTTCACTTCCGCTGTGTTTCAGCCGCGAAATTACAATGTTGCGTCCAAAACTTTTAATCGTGTCATGCAGGGTTTTCCCAAAATATAGAGAATTGGTAACTCGCATTTTTTTGTGGATTAAAGGCAGCTCGCTGTTGATTTTCGACATCCGGAATTTCCTCATTTCAATTTCAGGATCAATCTTGAGCAAAAATTTCGATACAATGATGGTCCCGATAATTCCGAAAACTCCCAGCGGATAAGTAATCGCATATCCGATGGTAGGATCGTTGAAAACCCGCTCGGGGAAGGAGTTCTTTATTTCTTCGATGGTGTTTTTCGCGGCTCCAAGACCAGGCGTATTGGTTACCGAACCACTCATAATTCCTACCAAATCTTCCATCTTAAGGCCTGTAGTTTTAAAAAGAACAACCGTAATCAGCCCGCCAAAAAGGACCGTGGAGACTGCGAGTATATTGAACTTCAAACCTTCGTTCCTGAACGAAGAAAAAAATGAAGGCCCTACCTGCAAACCGATTCCGTAAACAAAAAGAATCAAACCGAAATCGCGGATGAAATTCAGGATTCCTTCGTCAATTCGGTAACCGAAATGGCCCAAAAGTAATCCTGTAAACATTACGGCCGAAACACCAAAAGTAATTTTGCCCATTTTTAACCTTCCGAAGAAAATTCCGGATCCCACCGCCAACATAATTACAACGATGGATTGTGTAACCGTAGGATTTTCGGCAGGAAGTAGAAGTGCTTTTAACCAATCGAACATTTTGCTGATTTTTATTCAAATTTAGCACTATTTACGGCAAAAGCATATGAATTTACAATGAATTATATCAGAGATTCACGGGTTTTTGACGCCGAGAAGCTGATATCCTATGCTGCAGTTTAAGCAATTCTTTTTTTCACAGAAATTTTTGTAATGATAAATAAAGGCCTGGCTTTCCAGCGCATTGTTCATTTTTACATTCAGTGATTTCCAATTTTCGGTGGTGGTGTTTTTTTCGGGATTCATTGCGCGGTATAAATCCAGAATTTCATCGTTGATATTCTCATCGGCATTTTTGTGATAAGTATATTTAAAAGGTAAAACAGTATTGATCAGAATAAGATTCATAAATTCTTCCGTCAGAAATTTTTCGCCTACAATAGGAGAAATTTTACCGAAATTAAAACGGTTGTCCCAATATTCACTTGCTTTTACACTGTTGAAAATGCTTTTAATTTCATTAATGTTTTTTATCAGAACAAGCTTCGAAAAAAGATTCTGGTTCAAATAATAAAGCGACGCAAGTTGTGAAAGCCTCACGGTGGGGAAGTTGGGCGGGCGAAGTTTCGAGAATTTCGGAGTAATTTTCAGTGTTGGGAGTTGATATTTAACGGTAAGAAAATCAAATTCTCTTTTCCAAATTTTCATCTGTTCATCTTCCGGTTTTGCGAGCCAGCCGCAGGCTCCAAAAAACAGAGCTTCGAGCTGAGTTTGGTTTTGGCGGATTTTATTCACCACAGAAAAGTCGAGGCTTTCGGCAAGCTGTTTAAAGTTTTCAGCATTTATTTTTAAACCGAACGCATAAGCAAGTTGGTGAAAAAGTACAGCTTCATAATTATTTTTGTTCAGCCGTAGTGCTTCTTCAATGACGATCGATTTTTCATCGAGTTTTTTGATGAGGATTTCTTCAGAAAAATTAAAAGGAATTAAAGCGGGTGTAAATAAATTTTCGCAGGGGATAAACTGGTTTTGATTGAGCAAAGATTCGTATTTCCACAGGATTGTTTCGTCAATATAATTTTTTAATTCCAGCGTGGGAATGTTCCTGTTCTGAAGTTCCTCAACCTCCACATCGTGATAAAAAACGGCATGTAAAATTAAATTTTCGAACTCGGGATTTCCGGAATGCTGATGAAAAATGTAATCGGAAGATTTTACATGAAGTTCAATATTTCCGGCTAAGAGTAAATCTCTGAATCTTATTTTCCCCAAAAGAAAATCCGGTCCGGAGTCGAAATTCCATTTTCCGAAATCGAGGATTTCCAAAGGATTTCCTTCCACATCTTTAAAATCAAAACTTTTGAAAATCTTGAAATTCCAAAGATATTGAAGGAGCTTTTCGTTCATCCCGGTTGGTTTTTACATGATTTAGCTATTTAATTGGCATATCACTTTTAAAATTCTTTAGTGTTTCATCGTACATCTGTTCATAAAGCGGAAGGATGTTCTTCAGATCAAATTTAATGGCCTGTTTTTTTGCATTACTTTTCATTTCCAGAAGCAGCTCATCGTTGCTCAACAGTTTGATGGCGTAGTTGCTCATGGCTTTCACATTGCCTATTTCTGCCAAATAACCTGTTTCGCCCTGAATATTTACTTCCGGAATTCCGCCTGCATTCGAGCTGATAACGGGCGTTTGCGCTGCCATAGCTTCTAGGGCAGCAAGTCCGAAACTTTCCTGTTCGGATGGCAGTAAAAATACATCGGACAGCTGCAGGATCCTGTAAAGATCGTTTACCTTTCCTAAAAGCCTTATTTTATTGATAAGATTCGGGTTTTTCTCCAGAAATTCGTTTACTTTTTCCATATCAGGGCCTTCGCCAATAATGATAAGTTTTGATTTAACGTGTTTTTCAACATCTTTAAAGATTTCTAAAACATCAATAATCCTTTTTACAGGCCGAAGGTTAGAAACGTGAATCAGGATTTTTTCATCATCTGTGGCAAACTGCTTTCTGCTGCACGCATTAAATTCATCAAATTCTGTGTTATCTATAAAATTGGTGATGATTTTAATTTCTTTCTTGATGTTAAAAATCTGCAGTGTGTCTTTTTTTAAACTTTCAGAAACCGATGTGATGGTATCTGATTGATTTATAGAGAATTCTACTGCGTGTTTGTAACTGGGATGCTGACCCACCAACGTGATGTCTGTACCGTGAAGTGTGGTAACCAAAGGAATATCTTTGCCTTCTTCTTTAAGCATTTGTTTTGCGGTAAACGCAGCGTAAGCATAGGGAATGGCGTAATGCGCATGCAAAAGATCGAGTTTATAAAGGTTTACCACGCGGTAAATCATCGATGATAGCGCAATGTCGTAGGGCTGATACTGAAAGAGCGGATAAGTTTGAACGTTTACTTTATGGAAAAAAATATTGGGGTTGGTAATATCCAGCCGAGCTGGAAGGTTTGAACTTATGAAGTGTACTTCATAGCCTTTGTTTGCGAGCGACATGCCCAGTTCTGTAGCAACAATGCCGCTTCCGCCGTAGGTTGGGTAACAGAGAATTCCGATTTTCATAGGTGTTTTGTTTTTAAATTGAATTACTCAATTACTTTTATTTTGTTGCTTTTTTTGATCTTTCGTTTTCTGCAGTCATATGAAGGTCTGTTCCCATTCCTGCTTTTAAATTTTCGTTTACTGATACGGGTAAACGTCCTGTAATTTTACTTTTTCCTGAGAGCGCTTTTGCCGTGGCAGTCATAGAGTCATCATTATTTTCGTAGGATACCAAAACAGTGGATACATTTGAAATATCAATATCTTTTAAAGCATAAGCTGATCCGAAAACATTAAGAATTACATGATGGTTTTTGCTTAATTCCCCAAGGATTTTTTTGCTTTCGTCCGAAATTTTATACGGTTTATAAGCGGTAGAATTGTCTTTGTGGAAGCCGATAATCACTTTTGAATTTTTCGGAATTGAAGCTATCTCTGAACTTTTCTTTACGATTACAGTAGTTTTTAAATTTAGCTGATCCGCAAAAGTTTGATAGGGAGCTTCTTCAAGGGGAACATAATAGTAAACTTCACTGCAATTTAAGGGAAGAAGTTTTTTACTGTCTTTTAGCAGCGTTAAAGCGTTGGTGTAAAGATTTTGAACCAGTTTTGTATGAGATTCATTGTTCAAATGGTAGTTAATGTTTTCCGGGTTTCTGGGTTCGTACTTATCGAGTCCCAGAAAATATTTTGTCAGCAGGATTTTCTTCACGCTTTCTTCAACACGGTTCTGAGTGATTTGCTTTTGGTCAATCGCAAGCTGAATGAGTCTTTTGCCTTCCTTTACCCCTTCTGAAAACAGCATAATGTCGTTTCCGGCTTTAAATGCAAGTGCATCCAATTCGCCGGGTTTATAGCGTTGTGCAACGGCACCCATATTGAGCGCATCAGTAATGATCAGTCCTTTATACCCAAATTTTTCTTTCAGAAGGCCGGTTATGATATTTTTGGAAATTGAAGCTGGTATTCCCTTTTCCTTTTCCAAAGCAGGAACATAGAGATGAGCGACCATTACCCCGCCAATTCCTTTATCCATAAGCGTTTTGAAGGGCGCCAGTTCCACAGCGTTCAGGCGGTCGATATGATGAGCTACCACGGGCAGATCCAGGTGAGAATCTGTGCTGGTATCACCATGTCCCGGAAAATGTTTTATCGCTGCCAAAATTCTGTTATCCTGCAAACCGTTGGAGTAGGCTAAGGCAGAATTCACGACATTCTGAACTTCGGATCCGAAGCTTCGGTTTCCGATAATAGGATTGTCCGGATTGGTATTTACATCAACTACAGGAGCAAAATCCCAGTTAATTCCCATTCTTTTGAAATCTTCAGCGATTTTTGCAGCCATTTGGGTGATCAGATTTTTATCCTGAATGGCTCCCAAAGTCATCGCCCAGGGAAATTTGTGAGCTGCTGCAATACGCTGGAAAAGTCCCCATTCTGCATCCATGCCAATCATGAGCGGAACTTTGGATTTCGACTGAAACTCATTTACTAAATTTATTTCTCTGGCTGCATCGTCCTGCATCAGGATTAATCCGCCAATCTGTTCCTGCTCCACAATGCTTCTTACGTTGCTGATATAGTTTTCACCCTTATTGGTATACAGTGCAACAATGAATAACTGCCCGAGTTTTTGATCCTGAGAAAGTGAATTATAGGTTGTATTTACCCATTCTTCTGCTTTTTTTAAATCTGCCTTGGTGAGATTCTTTGGTTGGTACTGAGCAAATAAATGGATGGAAGTGAATAAAAAAAGAATACTAAGGAATGTATGTTTTGCAGTTTTCATTAATCAGATTTAAGATGATAAACAAAAATACAATTTTTAAAGTTTAAATTTCTAATTTATTGGCATGCATATTGAGATGTAGCTTACAAACCTTTAATTATATAAAAATGAAAAATTACTTTACAATACTGCTTATGGCGATTTTTGGCTTTCTGGCAGTGAGCTGCACGGATAGAAATGATGAAGTGCTGGTTGATGATAATGATACTTATCCAATGATGAGAGATATTACAGGAACCTTCAACAGTGGAAACAGTTATACGATTTCTCAGGGAATCAACATTGCAAGTACAGATGTGGTGTTGGTTTACAGAAATATTAATTCAGGGTCTTCGGGATCTGCGGTTTGGCAGCTTTTACCTAAAACCGAATACTTATCCAACGGCAGAGAATTAGATTATAATTTCCTGTTCGATACGGCAAATATTGAAATTTATACCGAAGCAAACTTCGACCAAGCTACCTTTACAACTGCAGAAGCTACACAGTATCTTAATAACCAACGATTCAGAATTGTTTTGGTTCCCGCTTCACAGGGTAAAAATGCGGACGTGAATTACAGTGATTACAACAGTGTTATTAAATTTTACAATATTCCGGACCGCGACTAATATTTAGATATCATTCAAATCTTTAATTATAAATGAAACCCGCTGAAAAAATCAGCGGGTTTTAATTGTATGATTTTTGTCTGTTTTGTGGTGTTTCAGGGAAATTTTTGCTGAACATAATTTTTAAATCAAACATTATTTCTTACTTTTAAACTTCATTTTAAAATTAAAATTATGAGTGTTCATATCGCTGCAAAAAAAGGAGAAATCGCAAAAACAGTTTTGCAACCAGGAGACCCACTTCGTGCAAAATATATTGCCGACAATTTTCTGAATGAGGTAAGACTGGTAAGCAAAACCCGCAATATTTATTATTTTACCGGTTTGTATAAAGGTAAAGAAATCTCGGTAGGTGCAAGCGGAATGGGCGCGCCCAGTATCGGGATTTATTCTTACGAACTTTATACGGAATATGACGTGGATACCATCATAAGAATCGGAACCTGCGGTGGATACACCTCCGAGCTGAATTTATTTGATGTGTTGAATGTTGAAAATGCAGCCAGCGAATCGACTTACGCAAAATTTGCATGGGGAATCGAAGATGAAATTATTGAAAATCAGGGTAATGTATTTGGCGTAATTAATGAGACCGCAGCAAAATTATCTCAAGCGGTAAAATCCACAAATATCCATACCAGCGATATTTTCTACAGGGCAACGCCCGGAACTCCTGCAATTGCAGAGAAGTACAATTGTACCGCAGTTGAGATGGAAGCTTTCGCGCTTTTTGCCAATGCCAAACATTTAGGAAAAAATGCGGCTACGCTTCTCACGGTATCGGATATTATTCCGACACAGGAACAAATTTCGGCAGATCAGAGAGAACAGGCTTTAACTCCAATGATTGAGTTGGCTCTGGAGACAGCTTTACATTTATAAAAACTTAAACAGGTTAAAAAAATAAACGCTTTGATTTTTCAAAGCGTTTATTTTTATGATTCATTTTCGTCTTCCAACAGATGTCCGAAGTAATCTTTTTTTACTTTCAGGTAACCTTCACTGTCTGATGTGGAGGTAATCTGTAAAGGAATCCTTTTGTTCAGATGTATATTGCTGTCTTCAACAATTTTAATTTTAGCGGGATTGTTGGTAAGAAGATTTATTTCTTTTACTCCTAAAATATTTAGAATTTCGATGGCCTCGCTGAAATCTCTGTCGTCTGCCGGAAGCCCCAGTTTAAGATTTGCTTCCACGGTGTCGAAACCCCGTTCCTGTAAGGAGTAAGCTTTTAGTTTATTAATGATGCCTATGTTTCTGCCTTCCTGGCGTAAATAAATAATAATTCCGCCATTCTCGTGGATGAATTTCATCGCTCCGTCGAGTTGCTGGCCGCATTCACATTTTTTGGAATGAAATACCTCCCCGGTAATACATTCGGAATGAAAACGGACATTTACTGGTTGCGAGAAATCTGTATTTTCGGCAATGATAGCCATGTGGGGCATCCAGTTGCTTTCATCCTCAGAAAAGGCAATCATCCTGAAATTCCCATAATCTGTGGGAACCTGGGCTTCTGCTTGAATTTTTAACATGCAAATTAGTTTTTAAAGGTAGATACTGAATCCTGAGGAATGGTACTGTTCAAGAAGCTCATGTTTGTTTTGATTCTTACCAGATATCTGTTCAGCACTTCGTCTTCATCACGGTTAAGAAATTTTCTGAGTTTTTGCAGCTTTTTATAAGATCTTTCGAATTTTATTTTTGAATCTTCCATACCTACCAGATTGTACGAAGTCATTGCGCCGATATAATCTTTTAAATGAGATTTCAGGATAAGAACTTCACTGTTTACAGCATCATTCCTGAATTTTGGAAACGAGCTTATCAAACTGGTGATTTCTGAGGAGTAAACAATAAGATTTTTTGTCTCACCTAATGTATACGAACCAGTTGATCCATTTAAAGAAACAGAATTTTCGCCTATGGGCGAGAGATTTATTTTCTCAGTAGAACAGGAAAAAATAAAAAAGAACAGTAAAATGTAACTAACTTTTAGTCTGGTCATTTTTCACGTTTTGATACAGGACCGGATTAAGATTTTCATCATTATACATTTTCATCTGTTTGTAAACTTTCATCTTAATCTTACCGTTCTCTATATCAAAAAGCAATTGGTCTATTGCTTCAGACAGATCCTTTTTCTGCTCCAGTAATACATTGAGTTTATTGGTACAATTGAATCTGTGTTCTTCACTTGCAGAATTTCTGTTGGCTTCAAGTGACATATGGTAGATTTTCAGTGCAAGTATCGAGAGGCGATCCACTGCCCATGCGGGGGTCTCGCTGTTGATTTTCGCGTTGTAATCCGGCGTGATATTTTCATATTTCTGTAGAAACCAACTATCGATAAACTCTACCAAATCAGTTCTTTGCTGATTCGAAGAGTCTATTCTTCTTTTAATTTTTAAGGCTTCAGCTGGTGTTATATTTTCGTCACGAATTATATCTTCCAAATGCCATTGAACGGTATCGATCCAGTTCTTTGCATACAAAAGCCATTCCAAAGTATTTTTTTGAAAGGAATTATTAATCGGCGTATCTACATCATCTTTTAGGTGATAATCATTAATCGACTGATTAAAGATTTCCCAGGCACTTTCGGAAAAGCTCATAGCTGAAATTAATTCGCAGGATTAGAATTATTTTTTGAGTCTTCCGGAGTTTTCTTGTCTTCTTCTTTCACAGCATCTTTAAATTCTTTGATACCAGAACCTAAACCTCTCATCATTTCCGGGATTTTTTTGCCTCCGAAAAGGATGAGTACTATTACAGCAACGATGAGTAAGTGTTGCCACGAAAGTGCTAATATGGTAAGTGCAGTCATGTTTTAATTTTGTACAAAGTTAAAATATATTTTTCAATTTACCCAACCCATCGGATCCACTGGATTTGTGCCGTTCCAGATCTGGAAATCCAGCGTATAGGTTCCATCGAAGTCTGCACCCACAGTCCCAATCGAGGTGCCCGCCGAGACCTGTTGGTTAGCGGAAACCATTGTATTCGAGAGGTTTGCATAAATAGTAAAATATTCACCGTGTTTCACGAAAACCATTTTAGAGCCGTCGCCGGAAGCTACCACTCGGGAAACGGTTCCTGGTGCTACACATTTGGCAACAGTTCCTTTTGTAACGGCAATCTTAATTCCGTTATTTTCTTCAATAATATTTTTGAAAACCGGGTGCGGTTGGCGTCCAAATCGGTGGGTAATCGTTCCGTAAGCCGGCATTCCCATTTTGCCGCGGTTGGCTGCAAAGTTATTTCCTACAGCACTTGATACACCGTAATTGGTAAGAGCTTTATTTTCCGCAGCTTTTTTCTGATCTTCATTTTTTTTGCTGAGGGAGGCTTCGGCTTGTCTGGCTTCGGCTGCTTTTTCTGCAGCAGCTTTTGCATTTGCAGCAGCGATAGCAGCATCTTTGGCCGCGGCGGCTCTTCGGGCTTCTGCTTTTTCTGCATCCGCTGCTCTTCGGGCATCTTCAGTTTTTTTCGCATCGGCTGCAGCCGCAATTTTTGACCTTTCGGCTTCCTCGGCTGCTTTTTTGTCTGCAATATCTTTAAGTCGTTTTGCCTCTTCATCAGCCTTCCTTTTCTCTAAGGCTAAAGCTTCCAAACGGGCTTTGTTTTCAGCTTCAATTCTGGCTTTTTCACGTTCTGCGGCGATTTTTGCAAGACGTATTTTTTCTGCCTCTTCCTTTTTTCTTTGTTCTTCTTTTGCTTTTGCTATTTTGATCTCTTCAGCAATGATAGAACGGATTTGACTTTCGAGTTTTTTAGATTCGGTTTGTTTCTGCTTCAATTCTGCCGTCAGCTGAGCTTCATTTTTCTTGAATTCCTGAAGCAGATTTTCTTTCTGTTTCTTTTCTGCAGCAATGGTGAGCAGATCTTTCTGCTGATTCGATAATAATGTTTCTTTGTCTTTAACCGACTTCTGCTTTAATGCGATATTCTGGAGCAGTACCTGTGCCGCTTTAGAGATCTCCGCGGCTTTTTTATCCTGGTAATCAGAATAATCTTTCAGATACTGAACTCTGCGAAGGGCTTCACCGAGATTTTTAGAGGAGAGAATAAAGGTTACTTTGTTCTGTACGCCTTTGTTTTTGTAAGCTTTTACGAGGACTTCAGCATAATTTTTCCTTAAGACAGCCAGTTCCCTGTTTTGTCGGTTAATCTCCAACTGGCGGAGATAGATATCATCTTCGATGAGTCTTTTTTCCTTTTGGGTGTTGGTGTAAACTTTTTCGCGGAGCTGAATTTTTTTCTGAACATCATTAAGATAAGCGACAGAAAGTTTCGATTGCTGTTGGGTTTTTGCTAAGTTCGCATTGATGGAGGCAATCTGTTTTTTAAGTTCTGCATTTTGCTTTTGAAGTTGTTCTTTCTTTTGCGAGAATAAAATTCCGAACAAAAAAAGTCCTATTAAAAAGCTTAATTTCTTAATCATCTGATCTCAGTTTTCGTATAATTATTGGGAACGGAATACGGAGTATCCATCTTCGAACTGTCAAATTTCGTATTTTCCAATAAAATTTGGCTTGTTTTTGTACCTTTTATTATTATTTTAACATTTGTTGGCAATTGCATACTTTCAAAGTTCGCCCAGTTTGCATAAGAAACTTCAAGGTTATCTGGCGAATTAGCATTTTTCAGAAATACTTTTGAAAGGTTCATGTTGTTGTCATAATCTATTGCTACTGCGTATTCTGATGTTTTTCCATCGTTTTCAAATTTCAAATCATTTATTGAAGTTAACTGATAACCCTGAGCGTTTTTCGTCAAAACAAAATCCTTTTCATTCACGGGAATAAAAGTTCTGCCTGTAAGAAGATTCTGTAGCGAACTGAAATCGATAAAGTTGACATTCAGTAAATTATTAAGGTAAGAAAAATCGGATTCAATATAGGTTTTGTTCCATTTTTCGTAACCTTTAATTCCGTTTGGTGTAGCAATTCCGCGGCCTACATTTAAAAAAACCGCAATCATGTTCATCCATACTTTCTGTCCGTTTTCGATATAAATGGTTGCATCTAATGTAGGAATAAAATTTCCGGTCTCCACATTTACTTTGGAGTTAATCCTAACCTGTTGAAAGTTGGGTTTTTTATTTATTTCTTTAAAAAAAGCTGCTGTTTCAGTAATTGGAGCATTGGTGCTTACCGGCACATTTGCAGCAGTTTGTGTTTTACAGGATAACACTGAAATGGAGGCGATGAGTATGATAATATATTTTTTCATAAGAATTTTTACTTTTTTGTTTGCGAAAAAAGTTTGCAATATTAACGCCAAACCACACAAATTGTTTTTGTGTGGTTTGGTGAAAGTTTATTTATAAAGTTATCAGCTTTTCGAAAGAAAATCCAGAACCGAATAATCTCCCAAAGAAATTTCGCGCGCAACCCCGAAATACTGCGCAGAATTACCGATCATCGAATTGCTTAAATTTCCATGATCAATTAATGTATTTTCCTGAATAAGGGAATTATCAATGTTTGAATTGATGATTTTGGTATTGTTTCCCAGAGATACACAAGGGCCAATCTTGGAGTTGGAAATTTCTACATTTTCACCAATAAAACATGGTGGAATGATAAGGCAATTGGAAATCTTTGCAGATGCAGGATAGTTTGCTACGTTCTCTTTTTCGTAGTTCAAAACCTTGCCGTTTGTTTCTACTGTTGCGTTTTTGTTTCCGCAATCCATCCAGTCATCCACTTTGCCGAGGGAGAATTTGGCGCCTTTCTGGCGAAGGTTTTCCAGTGCGGTGGTCAGTTGGTATTCTCCGCCCTGTTTAATGTCGTTGCTCATGATATAATTAATCTCATCCATGAGTTTTTCCGCAGAATTGAAATAATAAATTCCGATAATGGCAAGATCAGAAACAAAGGTTTTAGGTTTTTCTACAAAATCGGTGATGAAACCGTAATCATCCAGTTTTACCACACCAAATGCGGATGGATCTTCCACTTTTTTAACCCAGATCACCCCATCTGAATTTTTGTCGAGTACAAAATCTGCCTTAAAAAGGGTATCGGCAAAAGCCACTACTACATCGCCCTGCATTGATGCTTCTGCGCATTTAATCGCGTGTGCGGTTCCGAGAGGTTCGTCCTGAGTATAAACACTTCCCTTAGCTCCAAGTCTTTCTGCAATCTGAATTAAAGACGCTTCAACTTCAGGGCCGAAATCACCGATAATAAAGGCAATCTCATCAATTTTTTCTCCTGCAACTTTCGCAATATCTTCTACGAGTCTCTGAACTATTGGTTTTCCGGCAATCGGAATTAAAGGTTTGGGAACCGTTAATGTGTGTGGTCTTAACCGGGAACCTCTTCCCGCCATAGGAACGATTATTTTCATAATTTGTTTATTTTTTTAAGCTGTTTAATGTTTGCAACAGCATTTTTTATTTTTAGAATAGAAATTTATTTAGAAGTACTTCCGAAACCGCCTGCGCCACGATCTGTCTCGCTGAGTTCGTCAACTTCATCCCAAATTGCGGTTTCGTGTTTTGCAATTACCATTTGTGCAATCCTGTCGCCGTCGTTCACTGTAAATGATTCTGCGGATAAATTTACTAAAATTACCCCTATTTCTCCGCGATAATCCGCATCGATTGTACCCGGAGTATTCAGAACAGTGATTCCGTTTTTTATAGCCAGTCCGCTTCTTGGGCGTACCTGTGCTTCATAACCCTGTGGAAGTTCCATCAGCAGACCCGTTGCTATCAATTTTCGTTCCAGCGGCTTCAGTGTTACAGGCTCATCAAGGTTTGCGTAGAGATCCATTCCTGCAGAAAGTGCAGTTTGGTATTTCGGTAAAGCGTGTTTTGAGCGGTTAATGATTTTAATTTTCATGAAATCTTTATCTTTTAATTTTATTCAGCAGGTTTTGCGGAATTAATTTTTGGGTTTTAATTAAAATGATGGCTAAAACTAAAAAGATTAGATTGCCCAGCCAAATATTATGTTTGAAATTTTGATAATATGCCAGAGAAACAATGATGGTTACAGTAATAACAATAATATTGCTGTAAAGGTTATACGGAATTGGGTTTTTTTTCTGCCCCCATAAATAAGAGACGATCATCATGACGAAATACGATGCAATTGTTGCCCAGGCAGATGCCCAGTAACCGTATTTCGGAATGAAATAAAAATTAATCGCAATGGTAACCGCAGCACCGATAAACGAGATGTAGCTGCCAATAATTGTTCTGTCGGATAGTTTATACCAAACTGAAAGGTTGAGGTAAATTCCTAAAAACAGACTTGCAAAAAACAAAATCGGGAGAATCTGTATTCCCTCGTAATATTCTGGATTCCTGAGATAGAATTTAGAAATCCAATCCAGGTTTACGCACAAGAAAAGAATGATCATACAGTTTACTGCTATAAAAACATCCATTAGTTTTGCATACGTTTTTCCGGCATTTTCACTTTTAGAATGGCTGAAAAAAAACGGTTCGATTCCTAATACATAGGCCTGCCTGAAAAGCACCACAAAGGTTACGATCTTGGCAACCGCGCCATAAACACCCAACTGGTGACGCCCGATTTCTTCAGGAAGCAGAAATTTCAGGAATTGCCGGTCCATGGTTTCGTTAATAATTCCGGCTAAACCCGCAATCATGATGGGCCACGAATATTTAATCATTCTTTGCCAGAGTTCCCACGAAAAATATTTCAGTTTTGCGATGAAAATATCTTTAGACAGAAGAAGGAAAGTAGCACCACTGGCAACAAGATTGGCAACAAAAACATAGCCTATTCCGAATTCAGCATTGTATTTCAAGCCCAGGACTCCTTGCGGAACACGTGGTAAAACCTGAAGAAAGAAGATAACGAGCAAAAAGTTGATAATACCGTTTGCGATTTTTATTGTGGCATATTTTACCGGTCTTTCATTTTTTCTGAGCATCACGAAAGGCATTGCAGAGAAAGCATCAAGCGAGAGAATAACGACTAAAATCGTCAGTAAATCGACCTGAGTCGGTGTTTTGAAAGCGACAGCAAGTTCTCTATTGAAACTCAGAGAAAATATTAAAAACAACAACGTGGCGGCTGCTACACTGAAAAATGCAGTAGAAATCAGCTTCTTATCATCCTTTTCATCAATCGCAAAACGGAAGAAAGTTGTTTCCATGCCGTGCGTCAACAGAACAGCGATAACACCGGCAACAGAATAGAAATCTGCGAACGGCGCGTAAGCTTCAGGCCCAAAAGCATTGGTAATATAAGGATTTATGATAAACGGGAACAGGCGGATGATTACCGTGGTAAGTCCATAAAGCGCAGTTTGTCCCAGCAGTTTTTTGTACAAAATTCAGATATTTCTGCAAATGTATCGTTTTAATTAAAATCAAAAAAATCTCACCGTAAAACTTATCTGTTTTGAAATCCGGATACTTTTTCGGAATGAAATCGCTAAATTTACAGTGAAATAAAACTGAATAAAAATAAATGAGAACGCTCATAAAAAACGCTGAAATAGTCAACGAGAATCAAGTATTTAAAGGCGATTTGCTCATAGAAAACGATTTCATTTCAAAAATTGGAAATAACATTTCTGAAGAAAATGTAGATCGGGTTATTGATGCCGAAGGAAAATATCTCATGCCTGGTGTTATCGATGATCAGGTACATTTCCGCGAACCGGGTTTAACCTGGAAGGGTGATATCGAAAGTGAATCCCGCGCCGCGGTTGCCGGTGGAGTTACCAGTTTCATGGAGCAGCCCAATACGGTGCCCAATGCCGTAACCCAGGAACTTCTGGAAGAAAAATACAGGATTGCCGCCGAAAAATCATTTGCGAATTACTCATTCATGATGGGCGGAACCAATGATAATCTGGAAGAAGTCCTGAAAACAAATCCGCGCAATGTCGCTGGGATCAAACTGTTTCTCGGCTCTTCTACCGGAAATATGCTCGTTGATAATCCTGAAACTCTGAAAGAAATCTTCAGTAAAACGAAAATGCTCATCGCTGTTCATTGTGAAGACGAAATAACCATCAGAACCAACACTGAGAAATATAAAAAAGAATATGGAGACCATATTCCAATGAAGTTCCATCACTTGATTCGCAGTGAGGAAGCCTGTTATATCTCCTCTTCAAAAGCGGTGGAACTGGCTGAGAAAACCGGAGCGCGACTTCACATTTTTCATGTTTCTACAGCAAAAGAGACCGCTCTATTTCGAAATGACATTCCTCTGAAGGATAAGAAGATTACCAGCGAAGTATGTGTGCATCACCTCACTTTTACCGATGCTGATTACGAAACAAAAGGAACGCTGATAAAATGGAATCCGGCTGTAAAGACTCAAAAAGATAAGGATGGCTTGTGGGAAGCCTTGTTGGACGACAGAATTGATGTTATTGCTACAGATCACGCGCCACATACCTGGGAAGAAAAACAGCATGTTTACACCAAAGCGCCTTCAGGCGGACCGCTCGTTCAGCATTCTTTGGTTATTATGCTTGAAAATTTCAGAAACGGTAAGATTTCTCTCGAGAAAATTGTAGAAAAGATGTGTCATAATCCGGCAATACTGTTCCAGATTGAAAAGCGCGGGTTTATCCGTGAAGGTTATAAAGCGGATTTGGTTCTGGTTGATTTAAAAGAAAATTTCACAGTTTCCAAGGAAAACATTCTTTACAAATGTGGTTGGAGTCCAATGGAAGGAACAGAATTTCATTCCAAAGTCAGCCATACGTTCGTAAACGGCCATCTTGTTTTCGAAAATGGAAAAGTTTCTGAAGGAAAATTTGGTGAAAGGTTACTTTTTGATCGGGATTAATAATTTTAATGCCACTAAACCGGATGATTGGTTCTCTGAAAATATATTTTTAATTTAAAAAAAATACCGGTGATATTTTTATGCCGTTTTCTCGCAACAATCCATTATTTTCTGCATAACGAATCTTTATATCCACAGATAATTTTCCATAAATTTACAAAAAACCAAGAATATGAATCTTTATACACAACCCATGCTCAAGGAAGGAGCGCTGAAAGATAAAGTTGCCATTGTAACCGGCGGAGGAAGCGGATTGGGAAAAGCCATGACCAAGTATTTTCTCGAACTGGGCGCCAAAGTGGTCATCACTTCCAGAAATCTGGAAAAACTGCAGACAACCGCCACGGAACTTGAAGAACAAACCGGAGGAAAAGTCCTTTGTGTTGCATGTGATGTGAGAAACTGGGACGATGTGGAAGCCATGAAAGACGCTGCGATAAAAGAATTTGGGCGGATTGATATTCTTCTCAACAACGCTGCAGGAAATTTTATTTCTCCCACGGAAAGACTCACGCATTCTGCATTCGACTCCATTCTTGATATTGTTTTAAAAGGAACAAAAAACTGTACGCTTTCCATCGGAAAATACTGGATCGAAAATAAGATTCCCGGAACTGTACTGAATATTGTAACAACCTATTCCTGGACGGGCTCTGCTTATGTTGTGCCATCCGCCTGTGCGAAGGCGGGTGTTTTAGCCATGACGAGAAGCCTTGCGGTAGAATGGGCGAAATATGGCATCCGTTTCAATGCCATTGCACCGGGACCATTCCCGACAAAAGGCGCTTGGGACAGCTTGCTGCCGGGAGATTTGCAGGAAAAATTCGACATGCGTAAAAAAGTCCCACTGAGAAGAGTTGGCGAACATCAGGAACTCGCTAATTTGGCAGCATATCTGGTTTCTGATTATTCTGCCTACATGAATGGGGAAGTGGTAACAATCGATGGTGGCGAGTGGCTTCAGGGAGCCGGCGAATTCAATATGCTCGAAGAAATTCCACAGGAAATGTGGGATATGCTTGAAGCGATTATTAAAGCGAAAAAATCAAATTAACTCAAATAAAAAACTCAGGATTTTGATTCTGAGTTTTTTTAGCTTA
>NZ_DAMBHK010000002.1:0-4828 GCF_032060305.1 Kaistella sp.
GCTCCGGAACGTACGGACATGAGTAAAGGATCTTTTACGTCCCCAAATTTTTTGCCCATAAGTTTTTCAACCTCTGCAAGGGCATTTTTTATCTGTTTTTCGAGATGGGCAGGATATGTTCTGTTGTGGTTATAAAAATAAGTACACACTTCGGTGGTTACCGTGAATCCTGGAGGAACCGGCAGTTTAAGATCTTTGTGCCCCGCCATTTCAGCAAGGTTCGCACCTTTACCTCCGAGAAGGTTTTTCATCGATTCGTTACCGTCTGCTTTTCCGCCTCCGAAGGAATAAACATACTTATCTTTAATGTTGCTGACACCGTTTTCTACAATGGGATTTTTCACTGATTGTTTCACGTTTGCTTTTCCTCCGTCTACGGAGTACACTTGCTGTTCTGCTTTGGCTTTGGTAGTCATAATATGTTAATTTTTAATTATTTCCTTTAAAAAACACAAGTAAATTTACGCAGAACCTGAAGTTAAAAACCAGATATCAGTGTGACAATTATCAATATTGACAAATTTCATATCCACACCAAATTCATTTAATTCATGAAAAGAAAAAAGAATTGCATCATTTTTGTACCCACGCAAACCAGAATATTAAAAAGAAAATTATGAAAACTTTATTTGCAGTCGCTATTTTGGGAACTTTATCATTTGCAAGCTGTGCCCAAAAAGAAGAAAAACGGGAAGAATATAAAGACTCACACAGCGTAGAGGAACGAAGAAATGCCGGAGTGGATTCCGCCGCATTTGAAAATGAAGCCCAAAAGGAGGATTCCCTGAAAGCAGAATAAAAAAAATGCGTCAATTGACGCATTTTATTACTTTAGTAATTAAAGAGTACGGAACCCCAGGTAAATCCGCTACCAAATGCGGAGAGGAGTACCAAATCTCCTTTTTTCACTTTACCCTGCTCGATCGCTTCGCTCAGCGCAATTGGAATTGATGCAGCGGTGGTATTGCCGTATTTCTGAATATTATTGAACACCTTATTATCCGGAAGACCCATTTTATTCTGTACAAACTGTGCGATGCGCAGGTTGGCCTGGTGCGGAATAAACATATCCAGATCATCCACCGTTTTACCGGCAGATTCCAGAGCCTCCATCATTGTTTCTGGGAATCTCGTTACTGCGTGTTTAAAAACGAAATTTCCGTTCATTACCGGATAAACTTCAGCATCGGTTACATTTTCGGGTTCCAGGCGCATCCGGTCGCTCCAGCCGTATTTGGACCCCGGAAATTTGGTGCAGAGTTCATCTGCATACTTCCCTTCGGAATGCATATTTACCGCTAAGATATCGCCAGCAGAATCTTCTTCAGAAGCAGAAAGAATTACGGCACCTGCACCGTCTCCAAAAATTACAGAAACTCCTCTTCCGGCATCAGAAAAATCGAGCCCGAAAGAATGCAGTTCCGCACCCACCACAAGAATATTTTTATAGGTTTTCGACTTAATAAAAGCATTGGCCACGCTCATCGCATATACAAACCCCGAACACTGGTTTCTTACATCCAACGCTCCAACGGTGTTGCAGCCCAGCATTTCCTGAAGCAAAACCCCACAGCCAGGGAAATAATAATCCGGTGACAGTGTAGCAAAAACAATATAATCGATGTCTTTTGCAGTGAGTCCGGCCATTTTCAAGGCTTTTTCTGAAGCTTTGAAAGCTAAAAATGCGGTAGTCTCATCGGCATCGTTCCGGTTTTTGCGGTGGTGGCGTTCTTTGATGCCTGTGCGTTCTGTAATCCACTCGTCACTGGTGGTCATCAGTTTCGAGAGGTCGTCGTTTGTTACGATGTTTTCAGGTACATAATGTCCTATTCCTTTGATAATGCTTTTCGTCATGACGATTAAAAAATTTATACAAATATAATTTTTATTTAAGGAATCGGGAATCTTTAATACCAACTGAAAATAATCATTAAATTTGTTGAATGCCAATAGAAATAATTTACCGTAAGGAGCACTGCGAATGGATTGATGTGGAAGCTCCAACGCAAGAGGATCTTAATTTTCTTCATGAAAGATATAATATCAATACGCTGCTTCTGGAGGATACAATTGATCCGAACCACCTGCCGAAATTTGAGCAGGACAATGGCGTGAAATTTTTTCTGATGCGCGAAAACACTGAACTGGAGCGCACGAACCTTAATACCATCAGCGATATTTCTACGAAACTGGGGATTTTCATGTTCCAACACATTATTATCACCGTTCACCGGATGAAAAACAGAAGTGTTTATGAATTTAAAAAAGAAATTCTCCTTCCGGAGTATGAAAGCATCAGTACCGATACCATTGCGCTGAAACTGGCTCTAAAAGTGATGAAATCTTTCGATGAAGAATCGCAGAACCTTTTGGAAACGATGGACAATATTGAAAATGAAATATTTCTGAAGACGACCAACCATTCCAACCAAATCCGCAGACTTTATAAACTGAAAAGAAAATCGGGTCTGAATGCCAGAATCCTGAATATTTCTGCGGACTGGATTGATAAATTTAAAACCCTAAGATTGAGTGATACTGAAATAAGCGACCTGAAAGACAAACACAAAGATGTAATCGCCGATTTTGAGCATCTGAATGCCCAAGTTACGAACCTTATATCAATGTTTCTGGCCATGAGCGACCAGAAGGCCAACCAGGTTATGAAAGTGCTGGCTATTTATTCCATGTATTTCTTCCCGATTACGTTTATCGCAGGAATCTACGGAATGAATTTCGAAAACATGCCGGAACTTCACCAGCCTTTGGGGTATTTTATGACATTGGGATTAATGGCCTTTATTACGCTGCTCACTTTTATTTACGTAAGAAGAAAGCGGTGGTAGGCTTTTAGAAATCGAAGGACGTATAAAATAAAAATCCCGGCTTTTTACAGTCGGGATTTATTTTTAAAAATGATTATTTAGAAGCTTAGAACTCTTACATCAATTCTTCTGTTCTGTGCTTTACACTCATCGGTATCGTTAGCCTCGCAAACCGGGAAGAGCGGTCCGTAACCTTCGGCTTCCACCCTGTCGCCAGCAATTCCCAATTCGAGTAATTTCAATCTGGCAGTCTGTGCGCGAAGGCTGGAGAGTTTCATGTTGGTATCTGAATTACCTGTATTATCTGTATAACCTCCGAGTTTAACTCTAACATTGGGATAAGCATTCAGGATTTCCGCAAGATTGGTCAACTGGGCTTCAGAACCCGGCTTCAAATCGCTGCTTCCGCTTTGGAAATGAAGATTTTCGATGGTGAACCATGTGTTCGGATCCAATAAAGCCTGATCTTTAAGCTTAATGCCGTTATACAGCGCATAGATCTGACTGTTCTGACCCATTAAGATGGATTTATCAGTTAATTTCACTTCCTGAACATTTCCTGTGTCATATACATAATCACCATCAGCATTTAAGCCTCCCCTAACTTCCTGTGGTGTAGCAGAAGTTCCTGCATCCATACCCGGCGTTTCTGCCGCGACGGTGGTTATTCCCATCATTTTATTGAGCGATTCCAGCTTTTCTTTTCTGTTATTTTCAATTTTATCTTTATGCATAATGGCTAAAGTTGGTGCAATAACCAAGGAAACAATCGACATCAATTTGATCAAAATATTCATTGAAGGACCTGAAGTATCTTTGAAAGGATCGCCAACAGTATCTCCTGTTACGGAAGCTTTGTGCGGGTCAGAACCTTTATAGAAGGTTTTACCATTAATATCCACTCCTTTTTCGAAGGATTTCTTTGCGTTATCCCAGGCACCTCCGGCATTATTCTGGAACATTCCCATTAGCACACCTGAAACGGTAGCTCCCGCAAGGAAACCACCCAAAACCTCAGGACCGAAAATAAATCCTACCAAAAGCGGAGAAACCAAAGCGATTGCGCCAGGTAATAACATTTTTTTGATTGATGCGTCTGTAGAAATGGCTACGCATTTTTCGTATTCCGGGGTTGCTTTACCTTCAAGAATTCCCGGAATCTCGCGGAACTGACGGCGAACTTCTTCTACCATCGCCATTGCTGCTTCTCCCACGGCTTTAATTGCCAAAGAAGAAAAGATAAACGGAATCATAGCACCCACGAATAAACCTGCCAAGACATCGGCTCTGTAAATATCAATTCCGTCAATCCCTGCAATACCTACAAAGGCCGCAAACAAAGCAAGCGCCGTTAGAGCCGCTGAAGCGATAGCAAAACCTTTTCCTGTTGCTGCTGTGGTATTCCCTACCGCATCTAAAATATCTGTTTTCTCACGAACTTCCTTCGGTAATTCGCTCATTTCTGCAATTCCACCAGCGTTATCGGCAATCGGTCCGAAAGCGTCAATCGCAAGCTGCATTGCCGTTGTTGCCATCATTCCGGCGGCGGCAATTGCCACTCCATACAATCCAGCACAAAGATAAGATCCGTAAATACCGCCCGCTAAAACCAGGATTGGTAAAAGAGTAGATTCCATCCCTACAGCAAGACCACCAATGATGTTGGTTGCATGTCCTGTGGAAGACTGTTTCACGATGCTTTTTACGGGTCTTTTACCCATCGCGGTGTAATACTCAGTTATGATACTCATTAAAGTTCCCACTACAAGACCTACGATAATCGCTCCGAAAACACCCATTTTGGTGAACTCGTGGCCTCTTAATGTCATGGTTTCAGGTAAAAGATAATTTACAAGGAAATAAGATGCAACAGCAGTTAATACAATACTCCCCCAGTTGCCCATGTTTAAAGCGTTCTGTACGGGAGCGGTATCTAATTCTGACGATTCACTGATTTTTACGAATAAAGTTCCGACCATTGAGAAAATAATTCCGATTCCGGC
>NZ_DAMBHK010000002.1:4928-8596 GCF_032060305.1 Kaistella sp.
AAACCGGTAAGGATTTCGATCGCTTTTTCCATTTCATGGGTATTAGCGGCTGCATCCGGTGCAAAAATCTGCTTGATGATTAAATATAAGGCGCCCAATCCTAAAACTGCTAAACCGGCAACACCCATCCCCATTACAGAGCCTCCGGTGAAAGATACTTTCAGGGCTTTTGAGAGTGATGTTTTCGCTGCTTCTGCAGTTCTTACGTTGGATTTGGTAGCGATTTTCATTCCGATGAAACCCGCCAAAGCAGAAAGCACCGCTCCGAAAACAAATGCAAGACCAATGCTCCAGTGCGAATTGGCATTACCAGCTCCCATCAAAGCGAGCAAAATAGCAACAATAACCACAAAATACATCATGATTTTGTATTCTGCTTTAAGGAACGCCATTGCGCCATCGGCAATGTGCCCACTAATTTCCTTCATCCTGTCGTTACCTGCATTCTGTTTACTTACCCAGTTACTCTGGATAAAAGTGTAGATTAAAGCAATAATACCAAAGATGGGTACTAAAATAAATAAATTCATAGGTTATTTTTTGATGTTAACATTTTATTAAATAAAACATAAACCGAAAATACACAATTTATTTGAAAATCTTGACTAAAGTTAAAAATAAAAAAAGACAGATGTACACACACCTGTCTCGTTATTTTATTGAAAGTTAGAGGGTTTTAGCCGCCAAACTTGTTTGCATAATCTTTTTGTGAAGCTTTGATTACACTTCTGGCATGATCTGCACCGTACACCTCCTGAATTCTACATTTTGCAGCTTCATCCGGAAGATTTTTATACGTTAAGAAATAGTGCATCAGCCGCTTTACTTCTGCCTGTGGTAATTCTGTAATATCCCGGAAATGCCCAAACGCATGATCTCCTTTCATCACTGCAACGATTTTATCATCAGCTTCGCCTTTATCGATCATCTTGAATCCACCGATTGGGATGGCTTCCATTAGCATTCCGCCGGCATGGATGTTGTGTGAACTCAGTACACAGATATCCAGCGGGTCGAGGTCACCGGTTTCTACATCATCTGCGCCACTTTCAATCGCCAGTTTAAGGACTTCATCATGACAATACGTTCTCGGGATAAATCCGTACAGTGCAGGAATAATGTTGGAGAACTGCTGCGGACGGTCAACTTTAAGGTAACCGCTCTGCTTGTCGATTTCATATTTAATGGTATCACTCGGTACAATTTCCACAAAAACATTTACAACATTAGGTACCTCTGCTCCTGCTGAAATCCCGTGCCAAGGATGTGCTTTAAAATTTGGTATCATTTATTTATTTTAATTTACAATTAGGTTTTCTTTTCTTAATTCTTCAATACTTTCTGCAATGAAATCTTTTTCATTCATATAATTCATCAAAAAAACGGTTTTAAACTCATCCAGCGTCGCATTCTCGCTGAGATTTTCGTAGGTCGTATGTATTAAACGGAGAACACTATTTTTGCAGTTTACCACATTTTTCCAGGTATTTTTGGTGAGGTAAAGCTGTTGCGAGGCATTATAATCGAATTCTTCATTAATGGTTTTTTCAATAAGGAACACATATTCATGAGGTGCTAAACTTTTGTCGAATTTTGTCACCAGATTTGCCGGTTTCAGGCGTTCCAGAAACAAAGTAAGCCTTTCATAAGCATGCACGCGCTGCTCCGAATTTCCTTTTACCGTTAATAATTTAATTTCCTGATTCTTGAGTTTAATGTAGCTGAACACGAACTGTCTGATGAAAACCAGAAAGGGCAATGCCATTAAAAACGCAAATGCGTAAGGAAAATAGGGCGAATCGATCATAGAGAATATTAGGCTGCAAAATTAGTAATTATTTGCTACTTCCTGAAAAAGTTTATCACTAAATCTTTTCTGGAGTTCTGAATGACTGGGTAAGGGTGCAATTGTGGCCTGAAACCTCTGAAAAACTCTTCAACTGCGGGAATTTCGCTGCCTTCAAAATCAAAAATCCTGTTTTCAGAGTAATTTTTAATCGCCTGGTCGATTAAAACCGATGCACCCGAAAGTTTTACAAAGTTTTTATCGTTGAATGTTCCCAAAAGTGTGGCGGAGGAACCAGACAGGTGAACAGCAATTAAATTCACAAGTTTTGAATGATACATGAAACCATAAAATTTAAGTGAATCTATCCTGTGAAACTCCTCAAAGATCCTTAAAAACTCTGTAAGATCTTTCTGCTTGTCAACACCCAACATATTTTCCTTAACAAAAGAAGCAGCATCTGAAAAGTCGATATCTTCTATCACCAAAGCGTTTTCCAGAACTTCCTGATCCAATCTCAGTTTCCTTTTTCTTTTAGGCGAATATCTTTTGTAAATGTTGGCATACAAATCTTTGGGGATTAAAAAATTTTTTCTTTGAACTAAAGATCTGCTGAAAGAATTCTTATCATTAAATGCATAATACCAGATTCTAAATTTTTTCTCTAAAAATTCCAAAAACTGATCATTAATTTCTAATGAATCTGAATTTGAAAAAACACCGAGTTGCTGACAGAGTTTGGGATTTACGATAAACTTGATGCCCATTTTTTTTATGTAGGGCAAAGGCATTACGGCATCGTAATCATTATAAACCAGTAAATCCCACTTTTTTTTTGCGGTAATATCAAGATAGGTGCGTTCCGCATAACATTTATACTGTGCAGCATTAAGCAGGCAATCATTATACTTAGCAAAATCGATATCGCTATACTTTACCAATCTAATCATAATATATTTTCGTCGGCAAAACTGAAATAAGCGTTCTGTGAAATAATTAAATGGTCCAGAAGCTGGATGTTAAGAATTTTTCCGGCATCTGCAATCTGCTTGGTGATTCGCAAATCTTCCTGACTGGGTTTCAAATTACCGGAGGGATGGTTATGAGCAATTGCAATTGCCGTAGCAAGATGTTCCAGGCAGTTCTTGAACAGAATGCGCACATCTACAACAGATTGGTTTATTCCTCCAGAAGATAATCTGGCTTTTCCCACAATCCGATTGTTCTGATTTAGAAATATTGCCCAAAATTCTTCCGTCTGAAGATCTGAAAGATAAGGCTGCAGGACTTTATAAATGTCTTTGCTTTCACGAATCTGAATTTTTTCCGGAACTTCCTGAGCTGCACGCCTTCGACCTATTTCCAGGGCTGCTGCAATAGAAATTGCCTTTGCTTCGCCCACACCTTTAAATTTCATTAGATCCGAGAGGGAAAGCAGCGATAAGTTATGCCAATTGTTTCCTACTGAGTGCAGAATTTTTCTACCCAGTTCCACCGCCGAATCTTCGCGGTTTCCGCTGCCCATGATGATCGCCAGAAGTTCGGCATCAGAGAGCGAATTCTTGCCTTTCAGCAAAAATTTTTCTCTGGGTCTGTCGTCTTCAGCCAAAAATTTGATGGACATACTCGATTAATTTTAAAAAGTATGAGTAACTAATTTTTAAAGTTAGCAAATTTTACAGAATAAAATGAAAGGCTAATAGATAATCTGCCCATCTTTCATTACGAGTTTTCGGTCTGTAGTGTCTGCAAGATGGGTGTTGTGAGTTACAATGACAAAAGTCTGGTTATATTTATCTCTGAGATCGAAAAACAGCTGGTGCAGATCATCGGCGTTTTTGGAATCTAAATTACCAGTTGGTTCATCGGCGAAAATAATTTT
>NZ_DAMBHK010000002.1:8696-14045 GCF_032060305.1 Kaistella sp.
CCGGATTCACCAACGATAGACACTACTTCGCCTTCTAGAATATGTACATCAACTCCTTTCAGAACTTCCAAATCACCGTATGACTTATGAATATTGCTTGCTTTTATCATGGTTTCAAAAATAGGGAAAATGATTTTAATATGTCAATAAAAATCCTTCCAAAAAATTCTTTGGAAGGATTTCATACTATGAGTTTAAATTTAGAGCAGCAACGTTAACGGCTGTTCCAAATACGTTCTTAAAGTCTGTAGAAACTGTGCTCCGGTAGCACCGTCAACCACACGGTGGTCGCATGCAAGAGAAAGTTTCATGGTGTTTCCTACGACAATCTGTCCGTCTTTCACAATTGGTTTTTCAACAATCGCTCCTACCGAAAGAATTGCTGAATTCGGCTGGTTGATAATCGATGTGAAAGTTTCAATACCAAACATTCCTAAATTAGAAACCGAGAATGTTGACCCTTCCATTTCGTTGGCTTTCAATCCTTTAGATTTTGCTCTTCCGGCCATATCTTTCACCGCTGCAGAAATCTGGTTGTAATTCATCTGGTCTGCATTTTTCAGTACAGGAACTACTAACCCGTCCGGAATCGCTACTGCAACGCCAACGTTGATGTTTCCGTGGTGAACAATTTTATCGGCATGCCATGTTGAATTCACTTGTGGGTGTTTTCTTAAGGCCATCGCAGTTGCTTTAATCACCATATCATTGAATGAAATTTTGGTATCCGGCAATGAATTGATTTCTTTACGTGCTTCAATCGCTTTATCCATGTTGATTTCAACAATAAGATAATAGTGTGGCGCCGTAAATTTACTTTCAGAAAGTCTTTTCGCGATGATATTTCTTACCTGAGAATTCGGCGTTTCTGAATCTTCACCCTGAACAAAGCTCATTGCAGGTTGGGCAGGTTTTGCTTCAACTTTAGCAGCGGGAGTTGCGGCCGCAGGCTGAGCTGATGGAGTGAAACTTTCGATATCTTTTTTCACGATTCTACCGTTTTCACCACTTCCTTTCAAAGCATGAACATCGATTCCTTTTTCTTCAGCCATTTTTTTAGCTAAAGGAGAAATTGCCACGCGCTCGCCCATAGAAGCTGCAACAGGAGTTGAAGCTGTTTCTGTATTTGAAGTTTCTGTTTTTACTTCAGAAGTCTGTGGTTTATTTTCTGCTTTTTTTGCGCCGCCGGAAATAATTCCGGAAACATCTGTTCCTGCCGGACCAATGATGGCAAGCACTGTATCTACCGGACTTGCACCTCCTTCTTCCACCGCTGCATAAAGTAAAGTTCCTTTAAATTCAGATTCGAAATCCTGAACGGCTTTGTCGGTTTCAATTTCTGCAAGAATATCTCCTTCTTTCACATCATCCCCTACGTTCTTATGCCATTTGGCAACTTTACCTTCAGTCATGGTATCAGAAAGACGCGGCATTGTAATCACTTCAACACCGGCAGGGATTTCTGCAGAAGCAGTTCCTTCTTCTTTTTCCACAGGTTTTGTGGTTTCTACATCGGTAATATTCTGTTCGGTCTTATTTTCTTCGGGAATTCCTGCAGCTTCCTGAGGAGTAGTTCCGGCAGTATTTCCACCTTTGAGTGCAGAAATATCTTCACCTTCTTTCCCGATAATTGCCAAAACAGAATCTACCGGAGACGATCCTCCTTCTTCTGTTCCAACATATAAGAGAGTTCCGTTAACTTCTGATTCAAAATCCTGAACGGCTTTGTCGGTTTCAATTTCTGCCAAAATATCGCCCTCTTTCACTGCATCGCCAACCTTTTTGTGCCATTTGGCCACTTTCCCATCGGTCATCGTATCAGAAAGCCGGGGCATTGTAATCACTTCAGCCATAATTTTTCTTATTTGAGATTAAAAAAGCCGAAGCAGGAGATTTTGCGGTCCCCAGCTTCGGATTTAAAATGTAATTATCAGTTATTTTCTATTTTGTCAAGGAATGGATAATCTTCCTGAGCGTAAACGTATTCGTAAACTTTATCGGCAGTTGGATAAGGTGACTGCTCCATGAACTCAACACATTCTTCTACGAAATCTCTAGATTTTTCATCCAAAGCGTTCAGTTCGTCTTCAGTAGCCCAGTTGTTATTCAGGATTCTTTGTTTTACGATTTCAATTGGATCTTCTTTTTTATGTTCTGCAACCTCCTCTTTTGTTCTGTATGGCTCTGCATCAGACATTGAATGGCCTCTGTAACGGTAAGTTCTTGCTTCGATAAATGTTGGTCCGTCGCCTCTTCTTGCTCTTTCAATGGCTTCGTAAGCAGCTTCCGCCACTTTTTCAGGATCCATCGCGTCTACCGGAAGGCATGGCATTTCGTAACCCAGACCGAGTTTATAAATATCTTCGTGATTGGCTGTTCTTTTCACTGAAGTTCCCATTGCGTACTGGTTATTTTCCACCACGAAAACTACAGGAAGTTTCCAGTTCATCGCCATATTAAAGGTTTCGTGCAGTGAGCCCTGGCGTGCAGCACCGTCTCCGAAGAAACAGATATTTACCCCACCGGTTTCAAAATACTTGTCCGCGAACGCGATTCCAGCTCCCAAAGGGATTTGGCCTCCCACAATTCCGTGGCCGCCATAAAATCTTTTTTCTTTGCTGAAGATGTGCATAGAACCACCCATTCCGCCTGAAGTTCCGGTAGCTTTACCGCAAAGTTCGGCCATAATCCTTTTCGGATCAACTCCCATTGCCATTGGGTGAATGTGGCATCTGTAGGCGGTGATCATACTGTCTTTGGTAAGATCCATTGCATGGGCAAAACCAGCGGGAATTGCTTCCTGCCCGTTGTACAAATGCAAAAACCCACGGATTTTCTGTTTAAGGTAAAGAGATCGGCATTTGTCTTCAAACCTTCTCCACATCGTCATTTCTTCGTACCATTGAAGATACACTTCTTTTGAAAATTCTTTCATGTTTAATCGAAATATGTCGCAAAAATACTAAAAAACTTTGTCTTTATTGATAGCATAAGAGGAGAAATTTATCATACTTCATTTAAAAAAAAACTTATTTTTGAAAGCATAATTTTAAGTATGTTAAAAACCTACCCGCCGGCTGTTATCGGAGTTTCAAAATTCATTTCGAATTTCTTTAATCCGCTGACTTCTTTGATTATTTTTTTTATTTATATCAGCTCGCAAGATTTTGCGCTAAAAGCAGCGCTGAAAACATTTATGCCGATACTACTCTTTACGATTCTGCCGATTGTGATCTGGATTGTATGGAATGTAAAAAAGGGAAATTACAGCAATTTAGATGTATCGAACCGAAACCAGAGAAAGAGCCTTTACTTCTTTATTTCAGCCTGTATCGGGGTTTATCTTATCTATGATTACACTACTACCGGAACCCCTGATCTGCTGATGATATTCCTCATGGTTTTACTTCTTATACTACAAATCAGCAATTATTTTATAAAAAGTTCCATGCATACCGCTTTTAATGTTTTTGTGGCTGCACTTTTTTTTGCTGAAAGTGCGCTGTTAGGAATAATTTGGGCAGTAATAGCCATCTTAGTGGGCATCACGAGAGTAATTCTTAAAAGACACACCGCCAAGGAGGTTTTTACCGGTGCCGCCATCGCAATTCTGGTTTCTTTTATTTATCTTTATACCAACATCCAACTGCAGCAGTAAATATATGAAAATACACCCGCTTACCCATTCCGAAGAACTATTAATGAAAATTTTATGGAAGCTTAATTCTGCATACATGAAAGACGTAATGGACGCTTATCCGGAACCGAAACCGCACCAGAATACCGTTTCAACTTTTATGAAAATTCTGGTTGAAAAAGAATTTCTCACCACAGAAAAGCAAGGCCGGATTTTTAAATATACAGTGGCCATACCCTATGTGAATTACCGGAATTTCGTTCTCGGCAATTTTATTAATACTTATTTCAATAATTCCGGAGAGGAGCTGGTGAAATATCTTCATGATCAACAACTTATTACCACTTCGCAATTAAAGAATTTTATAGGAAACATTACTTCTGAAGTTACGGCTGATCCGGAAAAGAAAGATCCGGTGAAAGAATTTGTGAAAGAAATTACTTCGGACAAGAAACCTAAGAAAAAGGAGAAAAAGAAGGAGAAAAAGAAGAAAAAATAACTGTACACCACACCACAAAAACGATGTTAAAAAAAATTAATGAAATTTTCGGGAAAACCGATGATATTCTTCGGCGTTATCCGATGGTTTTGCTCATGTCTTTTTTGGGTTCACTATCGCTGATGTGTTTTGCGCACGTCAATTTTAATGCAAATCCTGATTTTTTTGTTTTTATAAAATTTGCGCTGGTTTCCTGTCTCGGAATTTCACTAATGTTCGCATTAAAAATGCTTTCACAAAGGATTGGGAAGCAAACTTTACTGGAGATTTCAGGTGTTTTGTTCTTAATATTTTCTTATTTTCTTCTTCCACAAGAGGAAAAATATTTTACGGAGCGTTATGCTTTTTTAATCGTACCTGCTTTTATTCTTTCGCATCTTTTGGTATCTTTTATTGCATTTTTCGGAAAAGAAAAAGAGGTGAATTTCTGGCAGTATAACAAGAATTTATTCATCAATATATTTCTTACCGGTGTTTTTACCGGTGTTTTAACGGGTGGCGTAGAACTGGCGATTCTGGCTATCGATAAACTTTTCAGCTTTAATTTCAATGAACGCTATTATCTGGAAACTTTTTATTTTCTTTCCATTTTCGGCAGCAGTTTTATTTTTCTTCTGTTTAATGAAAAAGGACTTTCCGCTTTGGAAAAAAACGGAACATATCCGGTAATTCTCAAATTTTTCACACAATACATTTTAATTCCGCTTTTACTTATTTATGCGGTAATTCTTTATTTATATTCGGCTAAAATCCTGATCAACTGGGAGCTTCCAAGGGGTTGGGTATCGTATTTAATTTTAGCTTATTCGGTTGTCGGGATTTTGGCTTTATTGCTTGTACATCCTTTAAAACATGAATCAACAACTTCCTGGGTAAGAATATTTTCGAAAATATTTTATTTCACGCTGATTCCGCTTCTTGTTTTGCTTTTCACCGCAATTTTTACCCGAATTTTGGAATACGGATATACTGAACCACGATATTTTGTTCTGTTGCTGGCGATTTGGCTCACTTTGGTTGTTTTCTATTTTATTTTTACACCAAAAGCGACGATTAAATTTGTCCCGATTAGTCTTTTTGCGATTGGATTATTTGCGCTGGTTTGCCCCTATCTCAATACATTTTCTGTAGCGAAAAGAAGTCAGAAAACGGAACTTAAAAATATCCTTAATCAAAATAACTTAGTTAAAAACGGTAAAATTGATTTCAGTGT
>NZ_DAMBHK010000002.1:14145-36676 GCF_032060305.1 Kaistella sp.
AATTTTCGGGATACTGAAGGTTTAACTGTTGGGCAGGATGTTTTTACGATACGCAGCCAGCAAAAAGAAAAACTTTTAGTTATTACCGTAAACAACAGTGAAAACTGGGATGCAAGTAGGGAAATAAAAGCATTGATGGCAAAGTACAGCAACAGAACCGGGCGTCTTTCTGTTCCAGATATAACACTGGAGCATGATTTGGGAAAATATCATATCAAAATCATTTTCGACAATCTCATCCGTGAAAATTTTGGGAGAGAAAATATTTACTTCAGTGATGCATATCTCTTCATCCGCAGGAACTAAATTCTAAAATTTAAAACACTTCAATAAAAAAAGCGGCAAAAAAAAGCCGCTTTACTATTTTGAATACAAATCTTACCAGTTTGAACCGCCACGATTTCCTCCACCGTAACCACCGCCACGGTTTCCTCCACCGTAACCGCCTCCACGGTTATTGTCGAAACTTCTTCTTGGTTTGTCTTCTCTTGGCTTAGCCTCAGAAACGTTAAGTTCTTTGCCGTCCAATTCTTTTCCGTTTAAAGCATCGATCGCGTTCTTACCGTCTTCGTCGCCCATTTCTACGAAACCGAATCCTCTGGATCTACCGGTTTCTCTGTCTGTAATAATTTTAGCGGAAGATACTTCGCCAAATTCTGAAAAAAGGTCCTGCAATGACTCTTCTCTTGTAGAGTAATTGATGTTTGAAACAAAAATGTTCATCATAAAAAAAATTAAAAAAATTAATACTTTGTTGAAATTATAAAAGAAACTCAACAATTGATGAACAAAGATTGATTTCGGATATAAAAACGGGTGCAAGTTACAAATTAAATTGAATTAAACAATTTTTTTAATAATCTTTTAATCAACCTCTTTCCCCTCAGAAGCCTGTAAAAGTCTGAACCAATCTTCCCGTTCCAATTTTAAGTCCATCGATTTCTTTAAATCTTTGATTGTCTGTGCTTTTGAAGTACCAATTATCGGAAGTATTCTGGCAGGATGTAGTAGTAAAAAAGCTAACAGAATCTGACTTTCTTTCGCGCCATATTTTATACAGAGTTCATCCAGAACTGTCTTTATCCTCGTATTCTGTGCCGAAGGCTGCGTAAAATAGTTCCCCATTACCGACCAGGCCATAGGACGTAGCTTTTTAAGAAGCATCTGATCCAGTGTTCCGTTATAAAATGCATCGGTATTATTTAGCGAAATCTCCATCTGGTTCGTAATGATAGGAAAAGCATCATTAATAAGCTCAAATTGCGAAACTGAAAAATTAGAAACACCGAAATGCCGCACCTTTTTCTGGTCGCGCAGCAGATCAAAGGTTTCAGCAATTTCTTCAGGATTCATTAATGGTGACGGACGGTGCAGAAGCAGAAGATCAAGATAGTCGGTCTTTAAATTCTTAAGACTTTGATTAACAGAATCTACAATATGATTTTTAGAATAGTTGTATGATTTTATGTTGAAATTTCGGTTTTCACAGGGCATTTCGATTCCACATTTGGAAATGAACTGTACTTCTTCCCTATTAATTTTCATCGCTGAGAATGCGTCACCAAAAAGTTTTTCTGTGGTATAGTTTCCATAAATATCTGCATGGTCGAAAGTAAAGAGATCTTCTTCAAGCGAAATTTCAATTAAATGCTGCACATTTTTAACTGAATGATTTGCGCCCCAAATTCCCCAACGCATGGTTCCTATAATAATAGGTGAAAATGTCATAATACTATATATTTATTCAAAAATAAATTTTTGATAACTAAATTCTACTATTTTCAGCATAATATTTCTAAATTTGAATAAAAATTATTTATAATGAAAAAACTCTTCTTTTTATTTTTAACGCTGTCTTCGACTTTTGCTTTTTCTCAGTTTGTGAGTCCAGGAACTGGGATTACGTACAATTTAGCTTCTCTTTCTGCCGCCGCGCCTGCAGTTCTTGTAAATAACGGTACTTTTTATCAAATGACAGCCGATATCACCATTTCAAACGGCGACACTCTTTTGATGAATGAAGACACCACCCTAAAAATTGATGGTGGCAAACAACTTACAATTGCCGGGATTTATAACACCAACGCAGGGAATATTTTAGTTACCGCGACCGATCCCGCTGTTGTTTTCAAAGGCATCAGATTAGAATCTACCGCTGCCGTAACCATTAAAAATACCACTTTTGAATATGGCGGCGGAATACAGGCTTTAACCGGAAATTTTTTAATGGAAAACTCTATTGTTAGGTATTTTAAATCCGGCCTTGTTACGGGAGCATCCCTTAATTTTTCCACCGGAAACCCGATTGTTAGAAATTCCCAGTTCATTGAGAATGATCTTCCTGCAGTAGCTTCAGGTGCCAACCAATCTGTTGCCTTAGAATTTACAGGAAACTATTTATACGCCAACACCAAACTGAACTCTAACCGTCCACAAATTAATATGGGTCCCAGTGGTAGCGGAATTACCAAAATCCTTAACAACACCATTATCGGCGACCGAACTTTAACCAAAGTTGGCGGAGTTTCTGTTTCAACTCTATTAGGTGTCGAAAATCATCCGCAGATTGAAGGCAATACTATTAAAGACAACCGTTACGGAATTACTGTCGCAGGAAATAATTCTTCGGGTTCAATTTCAAATAACATTTTAACAGACAATAATACAGAGCCGGTTCCGGCAAACGGAGGAAGCGGAATATCTCTTTCAGGAAGCGGAAGCCAGGTAATGGCTATTAAAGTAGAAAAAAATCAGATCCGGGGAAGTCTTTGGGGAATTACAGTGATTGGGACCGCTCAGGCTGATTTTGGCGGCGGAAGCTTAGGAAGTATCGGCGAAAATGTTTTCTATAATAATGGAAACGGTGGCCAGATCTATGCACTCTACAACAATACTCCACATCCCCTCAGTGCAACCAATAACTGCTGGCGAGAAAACGAATTATCTGATGATGCCATGGTTGAAAGTGTAATTTTCCACAGTGTAGACGATTCTACAAAAGGGACCGTAAATTACACTCCATATTTATGTGCGCAGCCGATGTCTACAAATGATTCAAATCTGCTAAAAAGCAGCATCTATCCTAATCCAAGCAACGGAACATTCACTTTCGATGCGGCTAAGGAAGGAAATATCGTAATAAATGATATGTCCGGAAGAGCAATTTATTCTGGAATTGTAATAAAGGGTAAAAACACTATTTCTGTCAAAGCAAAAAGTGGAATCTATCTTCTGCAGTATATTTCCGACGGAAAAATTCAATCTAATAAATTAATTATTAAATAATTGACGCTCAAATTAATTTATTTGAACTCATTCTGCTACCTACAGAATGAGTTTTTTTTATACATTTAACCCTCTTAAGATTTAATAATATGAAACTGCATACCACGAACTATAAAAATACATTTATCGAAACATCGGAAGATATTCCGGTTTCCAAAGCTGAAATTCCACCTGTAAAGCGCAACAGAACTTTAGCGAATATTCAGTTTGAAATGATTACGGAACATCCTTATAAATTCACTTCCGATGATGTAATGTTCGAATGTTACGCACAGAAAAATGATATTTCCTTAAAAGACAGAGCCGATGCGCGAAGAGATTTTTTTTCAAAAGGTCAGGCTTGTTTCCGGTCTTCTGCACTGGCAAAAAGATACGGTTTCGGGATTCACCACAACAGTGAAGGAAAAGTGGCAATTTTTCCTATGGAAGGTGAAGATTACAAAAACTTAGTGAATGATGATGCTGTAACCAAGGTAAAAGCCATGCGTAACAAGAGAAAATAATTTCCTGATCCTGCGGAATTCTTTGTTTTTGGACCTAAAAATCGTCAAATACCACCAATAAAACATCTTAGAAACTATTTTTTCAACAATTTTGTAACCTTTTGCGCTCTCGTGTCGTATAATCTAATGCAGTCCAAAAGTGGACGGGTTTTTATACATGAGACAATTAAAAATTACAAAGCAGGTTACCAACAGAGAAACTGCATCGCTTGACAAGTATCTACAGGAAATTGGTAAAGTGGATCTGATTACTGCCGACGAAGAGGTGGATTTGGCACAGAAAATTCGTGCCGGCGACAGAGTTGCCCTTGAAAAACTAATTAAAGCAAACTTACGTTTCGTGGTTTCTGTTTCGAAACAATACCAAAACCAGGGACTTTCCCTACCCGATTTAATCAACGAAGGGAATCTTGGTTTGATGAAAGCTGCTAAAAGATATGATGAAACCAGAGGTTTTAAATTTATTTCCTACGCAGTTTGGTGGATTCGCCAATCGATTCTTCAGGCTTTGGCAGAACAGTCGAGAATTGTAAGATTGCCTTTAAATAAAATTGGTTCCATCAATAAAATCAACAAAGCTTACGCACACCTGGAGCAAGAAAACGAAAGACCACCTTCTCCAGAAGAATTGGCGGAAGTTTTGGACATGAGCGAAGACGACATCAAAGAATCAATGAAAAACTCCGGAAGACATTTGTCAATGGATGCGCCATTGGTTGAAGGTGAAGATTCGAACTTATATGATGTTTTACGTTCCGGTGAATCGCCAAGTCCGGATAAAGATTTGATGCTGGAATCTCTACAGATCGAAATCGAAAGAGCGTTGCAAACTTTAACGCCTCGTGAAGCAGATTTGGTTCGTTTATATTTCGGTTTGAACGGGAAACATCCAATGACTTTAGAAGAAATCGGGGAAACTTTCGATCTTACAAGAGAGCGAGTGCGTCAGATTAAAGAAAAAGCCATTAAAAGACTGAAACACAATACCAGAAGCAAGATTCTGAAATCTTATCTCGGTAAATAATTTACATATAACTGAAAAGGAACTCAAACGAGTTCCTTTTTTTTATGAAGTCTGAAAATTCTTTCTCGCGAGCTCTTTTCTTACCCGGCTTAAACTTTCCGGCGTGATGCCAAGATAAGAAGCTACCATCCACTGCGGAACACGAAGCAGAATATCCGGATACATTTTGATGAAACTCATATATCTTTCTTCCGCGGTATCGCTCAGCAGCGAGTTTACGCGGTTTTGAAGATTCCGGATGTGTTTCTGTAAAAGCAAATCATTATTTTCGACAGTGTTGGGAAATTCAAGATTAATATTCGCAAAAAAATCTTTCGTCAGCACCAGAATTTCAGATTCTTCCACCGCTTCAATGTAATAATTTGATTTTTCATTGAAATAAAGCGAACTTCTGTCGGAAATCAACCATTTTTCGGGCGCAAACTGAATGATATGTTCCTTGCCGTTTTTATCGATAGAATACATCCTCAGCAAGCCTTTTTCTACAAAATAAGTTCCGTTGCACACTTCACCGGCCTTCAGAAGAAATTGGTTTTTTAACACTTTTGTGCTGCCATAAAAATTGCTGCACTGCGTAACCGCTTCTTTTGGAATCTCCAAAATTTCAGACAGGTAGGATTCTATATTTTCCATCGAAATAATCAGAATTAAATTAAAGACACAGAAATACTGTGATGGGAGGCGTTCTTCACGGCTTTACCGTTTTCCACAACGATAAGCTGCGGACTTTGATGTTCAACATCCAAATCATCGGCAATTTTATTAGAAATACTGCGGTGTGCCAATAAATCCAGAAAATAATAAGACGCCTCTTTACCAGATTCTCCCACTTCTTTTTCAAAATTATTTAGCACTGTCTTACTGATGAAACATCTTGTAGAATGCTTAAAAATTGCCACTTTTTTTTCGTGCGACTCTTCCAATGCTTTTTCTAGATCTGCTTCAGAATTTATATAATTCCAGAACTCCGGTGACGGCTTTTCTGTATCGGAACTTCCAAAAATTTTATTAAAAATACTCATACTCCAAACTGTTTTAAGTGATGATCCAGGTGTTTATATTCCATAAATCCCCAATCTTCTTTTGTCATCTTCCCAAAAAGCGCATGCTCCGAAAGTAAATTGTTTTTTGCTGATTTTTCCGCAAACTGATCAATAGAAGCTAATAATTCCTCACGGGACTTTTCAAAATTACAATTTTCTTTTATAATAACTTCTTTAAAAGTTGGCATATTCGGTGGAATACCGTTATTGAAAATATTCATCTCAATTTTGGTTAAAATTCCGATCGATTTTATAAAAGGGTTAATCTTCGGCAGCACTATTTTCCCAAAGCCTACCTGCAGAATCCGGTCGCAGTGACGTAACATCTGTGCCGCATTCATCTTTCCCCATTTCCGTTCTGAATATTCCTCAATCCTTAAAATCCGGGACTTTATTTCTTCTAAATTCTGCCGACTGTTAAGCGATTTTCTCATTCTTTGATTTTGAACTGGTTTGCAGGAGGATATTCATTCTTATATATTTTTTTTGGCAGATTTTCTATATTTCAAAACTTAAATTTAGACGATTTGTCTGCTGAATGGTTTTGGCTGAAATTTTGCGAAAACACTTTCGTAAATTTACGCTTTAAAATCTGAATTTTGTTTCCCGTAATTACTAAAGTTATTATAAAATAAATCCGAAAAATATGAAAAAAGCCCTCATTATAGTGGATGTGCAGAACGATTTTTGCGAAGGCGGCTCTCTTGCGGTGCCAGGAGCAAACGAAATTATTCCTTACATCAATCTGCTGATGGAAGAAAATGAATACGACCAAATCGTCCTTACCCAGGACTGGCATCCTGCGAACCACAAAAGTTTTGCTTCAAACAACGGAAAGAAAGTTGGCGAAACCATCATTCTTAACGGAATTCCACAGTTTATGTGGCCAGACCATTGCGTTCAGGGCACATTCGGTGCTGACTTCCATAAAGATCTGAACCGAGATAAAGTAACCCACATCGTTCAGAAAGGTAAAAATCCCGAAGTCGACAGTTACAGCGGATTTCAGGACAATAATCATTTTGTAAAAACCGGTTTGGACGATTTTTTAAAATATCACGACATACAGTTGCTTGAAATCGTCGGTTTAGCTTTGGATTACTGTGTGAAATTTACCTGTCTGGATGCTGTACAACTGGGTTATATAACTTGTCTGCACTTCAACGGAACGCGAGCGGTGAATGTAAAACCCGACAACGGAAAAGATGCAATCTTCGGATTGCTGCAAAATTCTGTCACGGTTTTAGGTTAAAAATTTTAAAAATTCAACGTTAACTCCTCATTCTATCTGAGGAGTTTTTTTTGTTTTTTAATATTATTAAATTTGAATTAAAAGATATATTTTTATCAAAATTTTTCAATTTGAAGACTACCCTACAGCTTTTTTTACTGGCGCTGCTCACCTCCTGTGTTTCTGTAAAAAAGCATAATGCAAAACATGAAATCCTTATTGCGCCAGAAAAACTGAAACAGGATGTTGATTTCAGCTATAAGAAATTGCAGAAACTTCATCCAAATCTGTATTGGTATATTTCTAAAGACTCTCTGGATTACAAATTCGACAGTTTAAAAAACAGTATTCGCCAACCGTTGAAACCTAATGAGTTTTACCGCAAACTGGCGCCGGTTATTGCACAGATCAAGGAAGGTCATCTTCGATTGGTTCCGCTGGAAAAACGGTTAACGCGAAAAGAAATTAAAAATCTGGAAAAGCAAAAAGGGTTACTCAGCCGTTATAATTTCGTGCTCGATGGCAACAGAATATTTGTAAAAGACAATGCCGAAAAAATCCCCAATATGAATGTGGGTACAGAAATTCTGAAAATAAAAGATATTCCGGTAAAGGATCTCTTGGAAAGTTATCGCCCATTCGTGAACAGTGATGGTGAAAACCAGACTTTCCAGAAATATATTCTTGCCAGAAGATGGCCCTCTTATTTCACCGCAGACCATGGAATTCTCGACAGTGTGAAAATTGAAGCCCAATACAGAAACGAAATTAAAACATTCTACCTTAAAAGAGAAAAAATCACCAAAACTGAAAAGAAAAAAGTAGAAAACGCCAACAAAAAGATTACGAAAAGCGAAAAAGGAAAAACCAAAGATTATAATGTAATTACCAAAAGTTTCAACCGCGACCTGCAGTTTCCTGTTAAAGACAGCACTGTCGCTTACATGAAAATCAAAACTTTCTCGGGAACCTATTCGCGGAAGTTTTACAGAGAAAGCTTCGAAACGCTAAAAAAATCACCTGCAAAATATTTAATCCTGGATATACGCGACAACCTGGGTGGTTCGCTTGCGGAGATCAACAACCTTTATTCTTATTTGGTTTCAGAAAAATTTCAGTTTATCAATGATATTGAGATTACCTCGCCTTCGGCAATGTACCAGGCCAATTATTTCTCAGAATTCTCGTGGCTTACAAAACCATTTGCAGTGGCGGGTTATCCATTTTATCTGATGGGAACGGCGCTGTCGATAAAGAAAGAATCCGATCGTTTTTACCTGAGGAATAATGGGATTTTCGGGCTCAAAAAACCAAAAGAAAATAACTTTAAAGGGAAAATATACGTGCTGATCAACGGGAGCAGTTTTTCTGCCGCCTCCATCCTGCCTTCAAAACTTAAGCATGAAAAACGTGCTTTTCTGGTAGGCGAAGAAACCGGTGGCGCAAACGACGGAACAGTTGCAGGCCGCTACTCTACCAAAAAACTGCCAAATTCTAAACTCTATCTGCCAATTGGTCTAATGCTGATTCAACCAAGTATTGAATTTACCCACACCAAAAAAGGAGTGATTCCAGATCATGAAATTACCCCGACGCTTCAGGAAGTTCTTGCAAAAAAAGACATCCAGCTGGATTGGGTTATGGAAAAAATCAAAGAAGATTCTTCCCAATAATTCCGGCTTGATGTTATGGTTTTTAAAATTCAAAAATAAATCCGAAATACGGCAGCGGTGTTGTGCGGTCTGCCTCCCCGTAATTCAGCTGATAAATCTGCTCATTTTGCGGTGCACCAGGGTTGGTAACAATTCCGTTACCGTTTGTGTCACGTTCCAGTGCGATCACCGGTAGTCTGCTTGGGTTTTTCGATCCGTAAACGTTTACAACATCTACGTAGAAAGTCATCTGCCATTTGTTGAAGATCCATTTCTTCTCTGCTCTTATATCGAGTTGATGTACCAGGTTCCCGCGTTGGGAATTCAGCAAAATATAATCTGAAACCGGTGCATTGGCAATATTCCACACATTAACCAGTTGACTTTTTTCCAGATCGTAAGGCGTTTCCGGCAAACCACTCTGCAACCGGAATCTTGCTCCGATGTTCCAATTCCTGCTGAAATATTTCCCTCCAGTTAATGACAGGATATGTCTGCTGTCCCAACTCGATGGTTCTAAATCGCCATTAAGATCACTGAATTTGGAGTGGCCAAAAGTATATGAAGCGATTCCATAGAAATCGTTTACGGTTCTTTTCTGGGCTAAAAGCTCAATTCCATACGTTTCGCCAACGCCTCTGCTGTCAAGAGGTTCTGCCCCGACTACTCCGAAATCACCGCCTAAATTTGCCAGGGAAATCCCGTTTCGAAGAGAAAAAGGATAGTTTTTGTATTTTTTATAATAGGTTTCGGCAGTAATTCTTAGATTATTGTTTCCAATAAATTCCACGCCACCCACAATCTGGGAGTTTTTAATGTATTTTAAACTGTTTTTATTAATTAAATTTCCGTTCTGCGCATATCCTAAAGCCGTGTAAGATGGCAGCATAAAGTAAATTCCGCCATTCAGATTGAGGGCAAACTGATCAGCTAATTGGTATTTCATTGAAATTCGTGGTGAAAACTGCTCCAGTGGATTTGAAGTAAGTCCCGAATAATCACTACCATCAATTCTGAAACCAGCGGAAAGCTCCAATTTGCTTTCCAGAAATTTACGTGAACTCTGAAGATAAAATCCGTATTGTGCCAAATTGATTTCAGAAAGATATTGGTCAGCAACGGCTCCGCTTTGAGTGATCGCCTTTAAATTTGAATCATTAAAATAAGTTGCAAAATTAACATTAGCACCCGAACTCATCTGAAAATCGCCAAGCCTGAAATTACGGTCAGCACGTATTTTATTTTCACTTTCCTGCGAGTGATAGTCGATCAGCAAATTCTCAGGAGTTTCGATATTACGGTAGTATTTTGTAGCTTGGTTGTCGAGCATATTCCGGCTCCAGGTAAACAGCCAGTTGCCATTTTCTGCCAAATGACGATATCCTGCACCCATCGTATAATTCCACTGTGGCGAAACAGGAAGTCTTTCGATTAAAGTCAAATTATAGAGTGTGGGTTCAGCATTTTCATTAAATTTAAACTCATCAATGGCTCCCAGACCTATGAAATACAGTTCGTTACCGTTTTTAAATTTCTTTGAGACTTTAAATGTCGTATCATAATAACTCGGCAAAAACGGTAAATCGATCGCTTTGAAAAGCAATTGCAGATTAGATTTACGGATAGAGAATAAGCTGCTCCACGACTGGTCTTTGCTCAGCGGACCGTCCATCATCAGCTGCATGTCATCAAGTCCCAGGATGGCTTTGTATCCCATTTTATCTTTACGCGCTTGTTTGAGGTTGAATTCAAAAAGTGAAGATAAGGTTCCGTTTCTCTTGGCGGGAAAGGCACCGCTGTAAAAATCTACATCTTTAATAAAATCAATGGTAATTAAGCCTCTCGGGCCACCGCTCGCGCCTTGGGTCTGGAAATGGTTGATCACCGGAACTTCGATTCCGTCGATATAAAATTTATTTTCACCGGAATTCCCGCCGCGTATAAAAAGGTCATTTCTAAAGGTAGCAGTCGTTCCCACTCCCGGAAGCGAAAGAATCGCTTTGGAAATATCTCTGTTGGAACCCGCATTTTTCTGCACTTCTTCGCTCGTGATATTTCGCAGGGAAACTGGACTTTCTGCAGAAGTTTTATAGACCTTGGCCTTCAGAACCAAACCTTCAATTTCCTGTTCCCGTACCACCATTCTCTGCAGTCCCACAGAAAAAGTAAGGTTTTGGTTAGGGATTACAGCAATGTCGTTAAGCGATTGGTTTTGGTAGCCTGTTGCAGCAATCTGAAAACTGTAATTTCCCGGAGATAAATCTGCCAGTACGACATTTCCATCACCAGAAAACTGCTGACCAGTCGAAATTATGGTTACGGTTGAAGTTAAAGGTTTTTTAGAAAAATCATCAACAACATTAATGTTGATACTTCCTGTTTGTGCAAAAAACGGCAAGGTGCTGATGAGGAAAATGATGACAAATTTAAATTTCATGGAGTTGAGAATTTCTGCAATTTACAAAATAAACGTCCCTGCGGAAAGGGACGCTTATCAAACATTAACATTTAAATTATAAAACTACTATGGTAAAAGAACTTTGTCGATGGCATGAATTACACCATTGCTGCACTGTACATCTGTTGCTATTACATTTGAAACTCTGTTGTTGGCATCTGTAATTTTCACTCCTCCAGTGGTTGTAATTTTAAAAGTACCGCCCTGGAAAGTCGTAACATTCATATTATTTGTAATATCGGTAGATAAAACATTTGCTCCGGCAACTACATGATATTTAAGGACATTCTCTAAAGTTGCTGCAGGTACTGCGGCTAGGTTCGGAAGGTTCAGCTCGGTTAGCAAAGAGCTAAAAGCAGCATTAGTAGGAGCAAAAACGGTAAAAGGTGAATTGGTTGTCCCGCTGAGAATTCCCGCAAAATCAGGCATATCGTTTCTTGTAAGTGCGGATACAAGCGATGAAAAATTAGGATTTGCAAGCGCATGGGTTACTACCGTTGGCAAACCGATGACTTTATCAACTTTGTGAATTACTCCGTTACTTGCTGTGATATCGGTCTTGGTTACCGTTGATATTCCATTGATTTTAACCCCAGATGCGGTATTAATAAACATACTGAGATTTTTAGAAGAAGAAGCATTTCCTTTGGCTAATGTGGAGACATAGCCTGTAGTTACCTGTGCTGCCATCACTTTATTAGAAAGCACATGGTTTAGGAGAATTTCTTTTAATGCGGCATTGGGAACATCATTGAGATTAGCAAAACCATTATCAGCAAGAAATTGCGTGAATGCTGCATTAGAAGGTGCAAATACCGTGAAACTTCCGGATGCTCTTAAGGTAGAAGCCAATCCTGCTTTATCAATGGCTGCCTTCAAATTAGAAAGGTCTGCATCCATCGAAGCTAATTCATAAATAGTTTTTGGTGTTTCAACATCATCCCGGCTCTCATCGCACGAAACAAATAAGAAACCGAATAAAAACACAAAGGCTGAAAGTTTAAATAATTTTTTCATAATAATATATTTTTTTGTTGGTGTAAAAATAGTAAATTATAATACTAAATATGATATTTTTAGAATAGAAATATACTATATAATTTATTGATGATATTATTACAAAAAAAAACACCCAACTAATCAGGCGTTTGTGTATTCAAAATATATTTAAGAAAAAAGCTCATCATCAACCAAGTTCGGGAGCGTAACTTTGAGATCTGGCTCCAGTTCCATAGCTCTTTTAATGGCGAACAATGCGCCTTCGTTCCTGGCCCAGCTTCTTCGGGAAATTCCGTTGTTAACATCCCAAAAGAGCATCAATTTTAATCTTCGGTCGGCATCGTCGCTTCCGTCGAGCAACATTCCGAAACCACCGTTGATTACTTCTCCCCAACCTACGCCACCACCGTTATGAATACTCACCCAGGTAGCCCCGCGGAAACTGTCGCCAATCACGTTATGAATAGCCATATCCGCAGTAAATCTGGAACCGTCATAAATATTGGAAGTTTCGCGGTACGGCGAGTCAGTTCCGGAAACATCGTGATGGTCACGACCCAAAACTACTGCTCCTATTTCTCCTTTTTTAATGGCTTTATTAAAGGCTTCCGCAATTTTCATTCGACCTTCGGCATCGGCATAGAGAATTCGTGCCTGTGAACCTACTACCAGTCTGTTTTCCTGTGCACCTTTAATCCACTGGATATTATCTGCCATCTGTTGCTGAATTTCCTCTGGAGAATTCTGCATAATCTCTTCTAAAATCTTCGACGCAATTTCGTCTGTTTTCTGTAAATCTCCAGGTTTGCCGCTCGTACACACCCAACGGAACGGTCCAAAACCATAATCAAAACACATCGGTCCCATAATATCCTGCACGTAGCTCGGATATTTAAATTCTCTTCCCAAGGTTGGGTTTTCTGCCATTACATCAGCTCCGGCACGGCTTGCTTCCAATAAAAACGCATTACCGTAATCGAAGAAATAGGTACCTTTTTCAGTATGTTTATTAATGGCTGCCGCATGTTTTCTTAAACTTTCCTGAACTTTTTGTTTAAATAATTCAGGATTTTCTGCCATCATTTTGTTGGATTCTTCAAAACTTTGCCCTACAGGATAATAACCTCCGGCCCATGGATTGTGCAGTGAAGTCTGATCGGATCCGATGTCGATTTTCAAGCCCGCTTCTGAAAATTTCTCCCAAACTTCCACCACGTTTCCGAGGTAAGCTAAAGAAACTGTTTCCTTATTTTGCTGAGCGTTACGAACCCTCTGTACTAAGTTATCAAGATTTTCATGGATTTCATCGATCCATTTCTGTTCATGGCGAATATTAGTAATTTTTGGATTCACTTCGGCACAAACCGTGATACACCCAGCTATATTTCCGGCTTTTGGCTGTGCACCAGACATTCCGCCCAAACCTGAGGTAACGAAGAGTCCGCCCTTCGGTGATTTATTAATTTTTCTGAAAGCATTTAACACCGTAATGGTAGTACCATGCACAATTCCCTGGGGACCGATATACATATAACTTCCTGCCGTCATTTGTCCGTATTGGGTTACGCCAAGCGCATTGAATTTTTCCCAATCGTCGGGTTTTGAATAATTCGGAATCATCATTCCATTGGTCACCACGACTCTCGGCGCTTCTTTATGACTCGGGAAAAGACCCATGGGATGACCGGAATACATCACCAAAGTCTGCTCATCGGTCATTTCCGAAAGGTATTTCATCGTAAGAAGATACTGCGCCCAATTGCTGAACACGGCACCGTTTCCACCATAAGTTATGAGTTCGTGCGGATGTTGGGCCACGGCATAATCCAGGTTGTTCTGAATCATCAGCATAATGGCTTTTGCCTGTTCAGATTTGCCGGGATATTCAGAAATCGGTCTGGCTTTCATTTCATAATCCGGACGGAAACGGTACATATAAATTCGCCCAAACTTTTTCAGTTCATCACGAAACTCCGGCAAAAGTTCGGCATGGAATTTCGGATCAAAGTAGCGCAAAGCATTTCTCAGTGCGAGTTTTTCTTCTTCTTCACTAAGAATTTCCTTGCGTTTTGGTGCGTGGTTAATTTGAGGTTCAAAAGGTTTTGGCTGTGGAAGTTCAGAGGGAATTCCCTCTTGTATTTGCTGCTGAAAGGTCATTGTAATTTTTACTTTGTTTGAAAGTTTTAAAGATATTCAATTTCGAAAATACAATCCAAAGAAATCGATACAAAAAAAAACCGCCATTGAGACGGTAGTATATATATGAGTGTGTAATCCTTTAACCAAGTACATCGTCATTGGTCTCCTCGTGATTATCTTCATTATCGCTGAGACTGTAATAATTGTTTTCTTCATCTTCTGATCCAATGTTTTCCATTGCATCATCAGCAGTTGTTCCGGGAATATCCAGTCCGTCGTCCAAACTTTTCTGTGTATTATCTTCATTAAGTACAGGATTTCCGTCTCCATCTAATGGAATTTTCTCCTGCTTATTAAAAATGTCATTTTCAGGATTGTAATTCATTTGTTCGAGTTTTGCATCCTGTTCCGATTTGTTATTTTCTGGCGCCATAATCGTGTATTTTATGATTAAAACTGAAGTTATTATTTTAAACTTCTTCTCCTAACTGTTGATTTTTATTGTTCTCCCAGGCATCATCATAAGCTTTTTGCTGATTTTCCCAGGCCGTTGGCGGAATTGCATTTTCGGCATCCTTTACCAAATTTTCCTTCGTAATTTCAGGATTACGGATATCTTTAAGCCGGGTTAATGATTCCTGACCGTTATTTTCAATAGCAGGATTTTGGTCAACAGTATTTTTGATATTTTTAAAGCCTTCAGAGTCTTTTATCTTATTTTTATCCATGATTTCAAATATTAGCGTTCGTTTTTAAAACAGTCAAATATTATTCCGAAACAAAATCAGTATATTGAACAATGAATTTAAACTTCCTCAAAAAGCCTTTTCGGAAAGCTTTTTTTGACTGAAATTTTACGGCAATTCTAAAAAATCTTTTAAATTTATTATTAAATTTGCGCACATTCTTATTATGGAAAAAAATACAAAAACAACCCCGCCCAAAGCGTCTGCACCAAATAAAACCCTTTCTAAGCCCCGTATATTTTTTGGAGTTCTTTTCGTTCTTCTTTCTGTAGTTCTTACGTTTTCTTTCGTTTCTTACCTGCTGAACTGGAAAGCCGACCAGAGCCAGGCCGGAACGATGCTGGACAAAACTGTGCAATCCTCGAATATTTTCGGGAAGATTGGCGACTGGCTGGGCAATTTTTTTATTTTTGAAAGTATTGGGATTGCAGCATTTGCCGTAGCTTTTCTGTTTTTTGTTGTGGGAATGTTAATTTTCAAGAAAAATTATTTCAAGCCTTGGAAAACCATCGGTCATTCCCTGTTTTTTATTTGCTGGCTGCCGATTTTCATGGGCGCTATTACCAAAGGACAGGGTGTTTTGAGTGGCGTTTACGGATTTCAAATTATGGATTTCCTATTATCAGTCATCGGATCTGCCGGACTTTGGCTGGTGCTTTTGGTAAGTATTGCACTCTATTTTGTGCTTGAATTCAATTTAAATCCATCCAATGTAAAAGCGAAACTCAATGATTTAAATGAAAATACGGTTGGAAGGGTAAAAGCCATGATGCCCAACTCTTCTGAAAATTTCGAGGCGGATGAAGAGCTTGAGGAACTTGCGGCAGATGATACAGAAAATCACGTTACACAGAATATAAAAACAGTTTCCACCCCTGCAGAAATTCCGGTTAAAGGTTTTCCTGAGGTTGAAATCAGTAATGATTTTGAAACCATCAAAACTCCTAACAAAACATCATTTGATGATGGGGAACCATCTAAAATTACTGTTACCGAAAGTGTTGGGAATTCTTTGAATTTAAGCCCAGTTTCAACAACAGAAATTCCCTCAGCTACAAAATCCGATGAGATTGATTTTAAAGTTGAAGTTGCCAAAACAGTAGATATTCTGGATGAATCTGATAAGAAATCGCAGGAACTTGTGGACAAGCACGGGCTTTATGACCATAAACTTGAATTGGCAAAATTCCAGATGCCTACCATCGATTTGCTGAGAGATTACGGCAACGAAGAAATTTCGATCAACAGGGACGAATTAGAGGAAAACAAGAACAAAATTGTCGGTTTGCTGAAAAACTTCAATGTGGGAATCGCTGAAATTAAAGCAACCGTAGGGCCTACCGTAACATTATACGAAATCGTTCCGGAAGCCGGAATCCGCGTAGCTTCCATTAAAAAACTTCAGGATGACATTGCATTGAATCTTTCAGCTTTGGGAATCCGCATTATTGCGCCAATGCCGGGAAAAGGTACAATTGGGATTGAAGTTCCGCGAAAAAATCCTTCAATGGTGTCAATGCGCAGTGTGATAAATAGCCAAAAATTTCAGAATACGGATATGGATTTGCCTGTAGTTTTCGGGAAAACGATTTCCAACGAAATTTTCATGGCAGATTTAGCAAAAATGCCGCATTTACTTATGGCTGGTGCAACCGGTCAGGGTAAATCTGTAGGTATCAACGCTATTCTTACTTCCCTGCTTTATAAAAAACACCCGAGCGAGCTCAAATTCGTTATGGTTGACCCGAAAAAAGTAGAACTTTCTCTCTATTCAAAAATCGAAAGGCATTATCTGGCAAAATTACCGGATGGTGACGACGCTATTATCACCGACACTCATAAAGTGATAAACACGCTCAATTCCCTTTGTATTGAAATGGATCAGCGTTATGATTTGCTCAAAAATGCCTTCTGCAAAAACTTAAAGGAATACAATAAGAAATTCACCGAAAGAAAACTGAATCCTGAAAACGGGCACCGTTATCTTCCATATATTGTTCTGGTAGTAGATGAATTTGCAGATCTTATTATGACTGCGGGGAAAGAAGTGGAGCTGCCAATCGCACGACTTGCGCAGCTGGCGAGAGCAGTAGGAATTCACCTTATTGTGGCGACCCAAAGACCTTCGGTAAATGTTATTACGGGGATGATTAAAGCAAACTTCCCTGCGAGAGCGGCTTTCCGGGTGATTTCAAGTGTAGATTCCAGAACCATTCTCGATTCTCCGGGTGCAGATCAGCTCATCGGAAAGGGCGATATGCTGTATTTCAACGGAAATGAAATCCTGCGTCTTCAGTGCGCGTTTGTAGATACGCCTGAAGTCGAAAAAATTGCAGAATTTATCGGTGAACAGAAAGGTTATGCAAGTGCCTTTATGCTGCCGGAATATACCAGCGAAGAATCTACTTCCAATGTTGGTGCTTTCGACCCGAACGAAAAAGATGCACTTTTTGAAGATGCTGCGAGAATTATTGTTTCCACCCAACAAGGTTCCACTTCTATGCTTCAGCGGCAGCTGAAACTTGGTTATAACAGAGCCGGAAGAATTATGGACCAGCTTGAAGCAAGCGGGATTGTAGGCGGTTTCAACGGAGCTAAGGCGAGAGAAGTGCAGATTAGCGACTTAAATTCTTTGGAACAGTTTTTGGAAGAATTGCGCAGATAGGGTGAAACTTTAAACAATGGTTTAACTTTATTTTAAAATTTTAATCCAAAAAATAAAAAAAAGAATGAAAAGCATATTGAAAAAAATTACTCTTGGATTTTTTACACTCGCTACAGCGGCAAGTTTTTCTGCCCAGAAAATCGATGCAAAAGCTAAAAGTTTATTAGATGCCGTTGCGCAGAATTATAAATCGAAAAACAATGTTTATTTTAAATTTGTTTACGGCACCGGAACAGGTAAAACCGTAACCAAGACAGAACCCGGAATCTTCTACTCTGCCAAAGACAAATACAAACTGAAAATTATGGGTACCGAGCAGATTTTCGACGGAAATAAGATTTATAACATTTCAGAAGAAGATCAGGAAATTACCGTTGCAAAGCCAACAGGAAATGAACAGATGTTTTCACCTCTGAATTATATTGGTGAATACAAAAAAGGCTACACCGTAAAATATCTGGGAAAAAAGACGGTAAACGGCGTAAAAGCTGATCAGATTAAATTAATCCCGACATCTAAAAACGGAATTAAAGAAGTAAACCTCTTTATTAATGATGCTAAGAAACAGATTGTGAAACTAGAGCAGTTTTCTACAGACAATTCGGTTTCGGTGATTGCAATCAGCGATTATAAAGTGAACCAGAGTTTGAGCAGCAACATGTTTAGTTTTGATAAAAATGATTATAAAAACTATATCTATACTGAACTTTAATTTTTTTTTAAAATTTCAAAAGCCCTCTTTAAAACAGAGGGCTTTTTTTTGAAGCCATCAATCCTAAATTCTGTGATTTTTTTTTGGTAAATTTGACGCATGATAAAAAAGCTCGACGGCTACGTCATTAAAACTTTCTTCGGTCCGTTTATTTTTATTTTCAGTGTGCTGTTTTTCATTTTTGTGGTAAACATCATCTGGATCCGGCTGTCGCAGTTTACCGGAAAGGGGCTTAGTTACTGGGAAATTCTCCGTTTACTCTCGTATCTTTCCGCCATCGTTGTGCAGCTTGTGTTGCCTTTAACGATACTTCTATCATCAATCATGACCTTTGGGGATTTTGGGGAACGGTATGAACTGGCCGCGATGAAAGCCGCAGGAATTTCTTTGACCCGAATTATGCTTCCGCTGTTTTTTGTTTCCGTAATATTTTCGATGTTTCTTTTTCTGTTTTCAAACAATGTGATCCCCGATTTTCAGCGGAAAGCTAAAAATATGCTCTATAATATTGCGGCAACAAAACCTGCTCTGAATTTTACGCCCGGTCAGTTTATCCAGCAGATTCCAGGGTACAGCGTAAAATTTGATAAAATTACGGGCGAAAACGGAGAGAATCTCGAAGGCGTTTTTATCCATAAAATGGCTAATTCTTATGAAAACCAGCAGTCGATTGTTGCTGAAAAAGGGAAATTTGTGCAGGCCGACAACCGTAATTACTTAAAATTGGTGCTTTTTAACGGTCATATTTTTGAAGATAATCTGGGTAATGTAAGCTACGAACAGCGTTTGAAACAGCCAGATCAGGCCATAAAATTTGATACCCTGGTTTCTCATTTCAATATTTCAGACATCATCAATAAAGCAATTGAGTCTGAAAAAATTACTGATGATTACTCGTTCCAGAATTTTATAGAACTGAATTCAACCATTGAAGCGGCAAAAAAAGAAAACGATTTAGTCCTCGGAAATATCAGCAATGAATTGATTAATCAAACCAACAGTTTTGTAAGTTATATCGATAAGACCAAACCGAAGAAAGCAGTACTTCCAACGCCGAAAATCGACACGATGCAACAGAAAAAGAAGCTGGAGCTACTCTATTCGGCTTTTAATAAAATTGAAAGTGTAAAGCAGCTGAACATCAATAAAGTTGAACAAATCCAGGACTTACATGCCTACTTTTCACGAATCATTATTTACCAGCAACGGATTTTTGCTTATTCAGTAACATGTTTAATTTTCTTCTTAATCGGTGCAAGTTTGGGATCTATCATCAGAAAAGGCGGCCTGGGACTTCCGGTAGTTATTGCCATAGTGGTATTTATTATTTTCTACGTGCTGAATCTCTCTGTAGAAAACATGGCGTGGTCCGGAAAAATGGATCCTTATCTGGCAGCCTGGTTACCGAATATGGTGCTGTTTCCTTTTGGCGCGTGGCTTACCTACAAGGCACTTACAGATTCTCAACTCTTTGATATCGAGAAATACAAAAGCCTCTTCAAGCCGATTATTACTATATTTTCTAAGAATAAAGAACACGAAAGATACCGTTAATACAATAAAAAAACCGCAACTGATTATTGTTGCGGTTTTTATTTATTTAAAATATTTGGTAATTGCTTCGTCTGTTGGTTTTGTAGTACTTACAAAACTGTCGATCAGTTTTCCGTTTTCATCGAGCAAAAACTTTGTAAAATTCCAGAGGATGGTGGTATTTTTTACACCGTTTAAATTCTTATCTGTTAAGTATTTGAAGATTGGTGCGGTATCATCTCCCTTTACTGAAACTTTTGCGGCAATGGGGAATGTAACTCCATAGTTTTTCTGGCAGAAAGCGCCAATCTCTTCATTGGTTCCCGGCTCCTGACCGCCGAAATTATTCGCTGGAAAACCTACCACAACCAGTTGATCTGCATATTCTTTAGAAATTTTTTCCAGATCTGCGTATTGCGGAGTAAAACCACATTCTGAAGCTGTGTTTACAATCAGGATTTTCTTTCCTTTGAAATCAGCAAAATTTATTTCTTTGCCGTCTCCACTTTCAACTTTATAATCGTAAATGCTTTTCATGGCGATATTTTTTTCCTGTGAAACTTCTTTTTTCTGTTGGCTGCAACTCTGTATAAAAGCCGCAAATGATAACAGCATGATGAATATCTTTTTCATAATTTAATTTTTAAATTGTTTATTTAAAATTTAAAAGTATTTGCAGGAAGAACTTTATTGGTTTCAATCTTGTTGAGCAAAATAACATAATCGCTGTCTTTTTTAGGCGAAGAAGATTCAATCCTGAATGGCATCATTAAACTTCCAACCTTTCTGTAATCGCTGTAAATTATGGATTCGTCACTTTTCACTTCCCTTATCAACATATAAGATTTCGAATCGAAAAAGTACAGGGTTTTGTTTACGTTTTTAATCAATTCAACCTTATGGCATACAATTTCGCCTACTTTCTCCTTACCCAGATAATTGGCTTCAAATCCTTTGCTTTCCCAATCAATAAAATCGGTATCAAAACTTTCTGCAACATAATTCGGGTATTCCTGAAGTTTGTTGGTTGCGTAGTTCATCGCATACCCTTTTTTACCATCGTAACCTTCAATTGCGGTTTCTTTTTTATTAATGGTAATCACTGTTTTGGTAAGGTTGGGTCTTTCCTGAAAAATTTTTATCGGGTAATGGTCGTTAATCCCCAATGTGAGTCTTCCCTGTAACGTGATTGAATTTAATAATTTCCAGTTTGTTAAACCTCCGGAAAGTTCTATATTTTTTTCTATGATTTCTTTTGCAGTTTGTGCGGAGACAATTCCGCTCATCAACATGATGAATACTAAAAATATCTTTCTCATTAATCGGTCTGTTTGTTTTTCAAATATATACTTTTTGAATTTAAGCGTTTTTTTGCACTTAATCCTGCTGTCCTAAAATCGCTCTTGCTTTCTCCAAATCCTCAGGAACATCGATTCCTACACCTATAAAATCTGTTTCAATCATTTTAATCTTCATGCCATATTCCAGATAACGGATACATTCTATTTTTTCTGAAATTTCCAGTGGTTTCATAGGAAGTTTCGCAAAATTAAGGAGCGCGTTTTTCCTAAAAGCATAAACGCCGATATGCTTGAAATATTCTACATCTGGATGAATTTCCCTTGGATAGGGAATCACCGCACGGCTGAAATAGAGCGCAAAACCTTCGTAATCTGTAATCACTTTTACATTATTTGGATTCTCGATTTCATCAGTATTTTTCAGTTTAATTTTCAATGAAGCTAAAGAAATTTTTCCTTCAGGATCGTAATTAAAAACCGAAATCAACTGTTGTAAAGGTTCTGTTTTCAGAAAAGGTTCATCCCCCTGAACATTTACCACAATGTCGCAATCGATGTTTTGTACTGCTTCCGCAATTCGGTCGCTGCCGGTTTCATGCTGCCCCGTCATTACGGCCTTTCCGCCATTTTTAATGATTTCATCAAAAATAATTTCCGAATCTGTTGCCACAAAAACTTCATCGAACAAAGCGGTCTCTACAACATTCTGATATGTTGTAGCAATTACCGTTTTTTCTCCTAAAATCTGCATTAGTTTTCCTGGAAAACGGCTCGCTTCGTAGCGCGCGGGAATTACGGCGATAATTTTCATTAATTAAGACAGTTTTGCAAGTGCACCTTCGAGTCTCGGCAACATTTTTTTTATTTCATCAGCTGATAAACCACCCGCTGATGCCCTAAACCAAGGCATATTCCGTGAATTTCCGAACGCCGAAAATGGCACAAGCGCCACACCAGCTTCGTTGATCAGATAAAATACAAGGTCAGACGAATCCGCAATCTGCGAACCGTCGGGTTTTGTTTTGCCTAAATAATCAAGCTCGATGGTGAGATACAGTGCGCCCATCGGTTTAATACTGTCGACCTGCAACCCACGCGATTTCATTTCCTGAATTCCTGTATGCAGAATCTTTAAACTTTCAGCGATTTTTCCCTTAAAGTCATTCACAAAAAAGTCTACATGTTCCGTCTCACCCAAAAATACCGAAACGGCTTGCTGCTCAGGTTTTGGCGCCCAGGC
>NZ_DAMBHK010000002.1:36776-38077 GCF_032060305.1 Kaistella sp.
ACTTCAATTTTTTCAGCGTGAGTCAAATAGGCATAATGGTTGTTGTTCCACGAAGGAATTGGATAAACAACTTTATCACCTTCATCAACAATCGTTTTGAAAGTAGCATAAATTAAAGGTCTGGAGCCGCCTGCCAATAAAATTTCATCTGCGGAATATTCAAGATTCCAGCGATTTTTTAAATCTTGGGAAACAGCTTTTCTCAGAGACAAAAGGCCGTTTGCCGGCGGATAATTGGTCAGGTTATTTTGGTAAGCCTTTTGAATTTCTTCTTTCAGTCTTGCGGGAATCGGGTAAATATTGGCATCCAAATCACCGATGGTAAGATTGGCGATCTCGGCGCCTTGCGTTTTCAGATCATTTACATGATTACCAATTTTAATAATTTCTGAACCGATAAGATTTTGGGCGAGTTTTGATACTTTCATATGATTTGCTCAATTAGTTAATTTAATTTTTGAGTTTTAAAGATTTAAATCTGCTTTTACCTGATTAATTTTCTGTTCTAAAACAACAAGCTTTTCACGGAAATCCTGCTCAGAAGCGATTGAATCCTTCACAGAAACATAAAATTTAATTTTCGGTTCTGTTCCGGAAGGTCTTACGCAGACTTTGGTTCCGTCTTGTGTGTAATAAATAAGTACGTTAGATTTGGGAATTCCGTCCATTACAGATTTTTTGCTGTCGGTAATATTCAGCGAAGTCTGATCCTGATAATCCCTAACTTCAACTACTTTGGAACCTGCAATTTCTGCCGGGGGATTTTCGCGGAAATCGGTCATCATCTGTTTTATTTCTTCAGCACCCGTTCTTCCTTTTCTTACCACGTTAATTAAACCTTCGTAGTACATGCCGATTTCTTTGTAAATATCGATCATATACTGGTACATCGTTTTTCCGTTTGCTTTGCACCAAGCTGCAATTTCGCAGGCCAACAGGATTGAGCCGCATGAATCTTTGTCGCGCACGAAATCTCCGGTCATAAAACCGAAACTTTCTTCCCCTCCACAAACGAATTTTTCCTGACCTTCGGCATCACGAATCATTTTACCGATCCACTTGAAACCTGTTAACCCGATTTTACATTCCACACCGAATTTTTCAGCGATATCAATGAAAATGTCAGAAGTTACAATCGTAGATCCAATAAATTCTTTACCGGTAATTTTCCCGGCTTTTTTCCACTGGTCCAAAATATAATAGGTTAGAATGGTATTGGTCTGGTTTCCGTTAAGCAACTGGATTTCACCTTCCAGATTTCTTACGGCAATTCCCAATCGGTCGCCATCCGGATCTGTTCC
>NZ_DAMBHK010000002.1:38177-39899 GCF_032060305.1 Kaistella sp.
TTTCTGATAAAGCGAATTTTCCATGCAGGCATTGATATAAACATCATCCTGTTCTTCGCCGATCCACTCAATTAAATCATCGTTTCCGTTGAATTTAATATCCTCAAATTTTGTAGCATAGACTTCTTTAATAATGTTTTCGTCATCAGGCGGAACAATCTGCGCTCCGTCATTCCAATATACTTTGTAACCGTTGTATTCAGGCGGATTGTGAGACGCGGTAAGAACGATTCCTGCATTACATTTTTTGTCGCGAACGGTGAAAGAAAGTTCAGGAGTCGGACGGTGTTCTTTGAAAAGTAAAACCTTAATTCCGTTGGCTGTAAGCACATCTGCGCACATTTTCCCGAATTCTTTGGAATTGTTACGTACATCATAAGCGATCGCCACCTTAATTTCCTGATCAGGAAACTGAGAATGAAGATAATTTGCCAAACCCTGAGTGGCCTGACCAAGCGTGTATTTGTTGAGTCGGTTGGTGCCTACTCCCATAATTCCGCGCATTCCGCCGGTTCCGAATTCTAATTCCCGGTAAAAAGAATCTTCAAGATCATCAGAATTTGTATCGATCCAGGTTTGGATGGTATTTTTTGTTTCTTCGTCGAAAGTGCCTGTAAGCCAGAGTTTTGCTTTTTCTAAAGTTGTCATCTTTTTTATATTTGATAGCGTTTATATTATTTTATCTGGAGCTAATCCATTTTTTTGTTCTGTACGGTAGCTGTTTTATCGATGGTAAATGCGCGGATCGGATCATTATAATACACCATTTTCGCCGTGTTTTTTATATCTCCTTTTAATGAATCTTTTACATTTACTTCAGCATAATTTCCATTTTTAGACTCAATTTTCAAATTTTCAATAATCCAGTAAGGAGCGATCATGCTTGCCGTATCCGAAATTTTCAGCACGGCATCTTTTGTATTGCCTAAGAAGTTTGCGCGGCTTTTTCCCGTCATATCCACTTCTGCCCGGCGGGAATTTACGGATCCAATAAATTTACCATTATTTTTTAAATTCAGCCGGAAGTTGTCGGTTTTAATTTCGCTTGAAATATTCATTTCTACAGAATCAGCAATCGAAACTTTTTCTAAATTATATTTGGAATAAACGGTAATATTATAGAAGTCAACATTTTGTGTCTTACGTTTTTCTTCGATGTTGAGCGTTTTGTCTTTTACTTTGATTTTAAGATTATTTAAAATGTTCGGGTAAGTTTCTACATTCACAAAACTGCTGTCGCTTTTGATGTAAAACAGCCGAAACTTCCCTTCAAGATTAAGATTCACAAATTCTTCGAGCGGGATATTTTTGTTTTCTATTTTTCCTTTCGGAGAGATTTCGCCACAGGACATAACAGAAAAAGCAAGGAGTAAAATAAACAGGTTTTTCATTTGATTAAATGACTTCGTCGATATTATAATTTTTGTGTTCGCGGTTGGTTCTGATGATCATTTCACCCAAAAATCCTGCAATGAAGAGTAGCGTACCGAGAATCATCATCGTTAAAGCAATGAAAAACCAGGCATTATTGGTCAGCAAATGACCATAAATTCCTCTGGAAACATCAATTAATTTTGAAACTCCCAGCCAGAAAGCAGATAAAAATCCTACGATAAACATCAGCGTTCCTACGGCGCCAAAAAAGTGCATCGGTCTGCCGCCAAAACGGCTTACGAACCAAAGGGTAATTAAATCCAGAAATCCACGAACAAAACGTTCTGT
>NZ_DAMBHK010000002.1:39999-44237 GCF_032060305.1 Kaistella sp.
AATTCTTCAAGGGAATCTTCTTCATTCAGAAGAGGTATGATGATGGATAAATTCATTTAAGTTGTTGAAATTATAGGTTCAAAGTGAAAAATTTTTAATGGTTTTTTATTCAATTCTGCTTCTAAAGAAACTGGCAAAAAAGACAGATAAAATTACGTAAAAAACCATGATTGCCCCGAAATAATAAGTAAACTGCCGGAACGAAAACATGTCTTTATCCTTAATCATTTCCGGGGAAAAACTTTTCAGGCGATCTTGGTATTTCTTTTCGAGTTCAGTCTTCTCTTCTTGTTTATCCAGGGAACTTTTGGCTTTTTCGTATTCGTTGTTGAGTTCTGTTTTCTGCCTTTCGATGTACTGATAGTTCAATAAATCTTTGGCATCTTTATCCACGAAATTCAGGAAAAGAAACATGGTGACAACAGAAAGCAAACCACCGATAAACATGGGTTTGAAAGCACGCCCAAAAACTGCCCGAAAACCCATCGGAACGCCTTCTTTTTTTGCAGCGTTTACGGATAAAAATGCCCCGACAACATACACTGCGGGAAGCAAAAATGCATTTAAAAGCATCGAATTGCTGAAATAATCAACATTCATCCCGAAAAAATACATCGAAAAGAAAATAAGCATTGTTGCAATAAACAGCAGAAAACCAACACCATAAACATTTTTAACCATAAGAAATTTTATAAATTTTGAATTTTTTTTATTTTGAATTTTGAATTTTAATTTAAAGCCTTATCTTTGCACCGGCAAGTCCTACACAACCAGCTCCTGTGAATCCTCCAGGGTGGGAACGCAGCAAAGGTAAACGGTTGTAGCGGTGTGATGTAGATCGCTTGCCATTTTTTTATGCCTTAATTTCAAATATTTCTCCCAACTTAGGCAATATCAACTCCACTCCTTTTTCTTCAAAAATTTTCAAAGCTTCGTCGTGATTTATCGCAATAGGCGGAAATGTATCGAAATGGCAGCCGATTACTTTTTTGGTTTTTAAAAGCTCTGCAGCTGCAAAACTTGCCTTTCTTGCACACATCGTATAATGCGAACCCACCGGTAAAATCGCAAGATCTATGTTTCCGAATAACTGTGGGAAAAGTTCCATGTCGGCCATTACTCCCGTATCACCCGCGAAATAGATGTTTTTTCCGGGAAATCTGAAAATATATCCGCAAGGTTCACCACCATAAGTTCCGTCTGGAAAACTCGACGTATGCGAAGCCGGAACCATAGAAATCTTCATATCATCAAACTTAGCAGAACCGCCAAAATTAATGTCAATGGAATTTGGATGGTTAAAATAGCCGCAGATTTCTGGTTGGGCGATGATTTGTGCATCGGTATGATGATGTAAAACATCTTTCACATCTGCGGTATGGTCTCCGTGTGCATGCGTAATCAACACATAATCAATTTTTTGCGCCGTAATATCAAATCCAGATATTTCCTTCTGGAAATTATAAAATGGATCGCTAAGAATATTTTTACCGTTATAATTGAACAAAAAGCAGTTTTGTCCGAGGAACTGAATTTTCATTTTTTTTGATTTTAATTAAAATAATTAAGTCCGAAAGCTACCAAAACACTCATGACGAGAGTAAAAATACCTACCTGTTTAAGATATGGATCGAGATCTTTTGGTTCTTTCGTCTGCATAATTTTTCTTCTAAGTGCCGTCATTGGAAATACGAGAATAAAAAAGATAAACGCGTAATAATTGCCCTGGGTATGCAGTCCTTTCATCATCATAAAAACCAACATCAAAATTAAGGGAAGCTGCAATAAAACGATTTCGTAAACCATTGCATATCTATAACCCATTCTCAGGGCCAGGGTTTTCTTGCCGCTGAGTGCATCGCTTTCGATATCGCGCATATTGTTGAGATTAAGGACTGCGGCGCTCATCATTCCAATGGCTGTTGCAGGTAAAAGCATATCCCAGTGAAAAGTTTTTGTAAAGAGAAAATAACTTCCACAAACAGAAACCAAACCAAAGAATACGAACACGAAAATATCTCCCAATCCTAAATATCCATACGGTTTTTTACCAACTGTATACCCTATTGCAGCCAAAATACACGCTACGCCGAGTCCTACAAAAGTATAGAATTCATTCATCAGATTTTCTCTGAAAAACGTCAGATACAAAAGTGCAACTGTCGCAATTAAAGACAATGCAGCAAAAAGAATTACGGCACTTTTCATTTGGTTTGCTGTGATTTTTCCGGAAGCTACTGCCCTTTGTTCAGCCTCATTAATCCGGAGTTTATCGGTTCCTTTAATTCCGTCGCCGTAATCATTTGCAAAGTTGGAAAGAATCTGATAAAGCAGCGTAACCAAAAGTGCCATTGCAAAAATCTGCCAATCCCAGGTTCCGCCGTTTTCAAGTATTCTCCATCTTGCGATGAAAGAACCCATTATAATTCCGCTAATTGAAAGCGGCAAAGTGCGCAATCGTGCGGCTTCTATCCAATCCATCATAAATTTTCAGATTTTAAATTTTAAATTTTAAACTTTAGACAGTAAAAATTTCCTGTCTAATCAATAATCTAAAAATCTATTTAAGAAATCCATTTATTTTCACCGAAATCAGGCTTTCTTTTTTCGAGGAATGCGTTTCTGCCTTCTTTGGCTTCTTCCGTCATGTAGGCAAGTCTGGTGGCTTCGCCGGCAAAAACCTGCTGTCCTACCATACCGTCGTCGGTTAGGTTCATTGCAAATTTCAGCATTCGGATCGACATTGGCGATTTTCCTAAAATCTCCTGCGCCCACTGATAAGACGTTTCTTCAAGTTCTGCGTGAGGAATTACAGCGTTAACCATTCCCATTGCTTCGGCTTCTCTGGCCGAATAATTTCTTCCTAAAAAGAAAATTTCGCGGGCTTTTTTCTGACCCACCATTTTTGCTAAATAAGCAGAACCGTAACCGCCATCAAAACTGGTAACATCAGCGTCGGTTTGTTTAAAGATTGCGTGTTCTTCACTGGCTAAAGTAAGGTCGCAAACAACGTGGAGTGAATGTCCGCCACCTACAGCCCAACCGTTTACCACCGCAATAACAACTTTCGGCATAAAACGGATTAAACGCTGAACTTCAAGAATATTCAGACGATGACGTCCGTCTTCACCTACATATCCCTGTTCTCCTCGGGCTTTCTGGTCGCCGCCGCTACAAAATGCATGGCCACCATCTTTCGGACTTGGACCTTCGCCGGTGAGCAAAACCACGCCAACAGAAGGATCTTCTGAAACGTGATAAAAAGCATCGTACAATTCGGAGGTAGTTTTGGGACGGAAGGCGTTGCGTACTTCCGGTCTGTTAAAAGCGATTCTTGCTACAGCGCCACATTTTTTGTAGGTAATATCTTCGTATTCTTTTACGGTTTTCCAGTCAATCATTTTCTTGTAAAATTTGAGCCAAAGATAAGGAATTTATAAGGCAGCTCAAAAGGAAAACGCAGGGTTTTTGGATGGATAAACATGAAAAAATTCACTGAATTTTATCGGGATTTTTTAGAGAAATATTTGTTGAAACCGGTAATGTTTATTCTTCCCCGACTTCGTTATTTTCCTGAAGAATCTCAACGGCAACTTCAAAATCTCTTTCATTAACAAGGAGAAAATAGTTTTGGGAAATCGGGAATACAGCAATATTATTGACGTATTCGTTTTTAATATAACTGGGAATATCCCGTGAAGCGAGCTTGGTTTTGGCCAATTCGATTTCGTAAAGATATGATGACTGGAAAACGGGAACTAATGCTGACATTTCAATTTTTTGCTAAAAATAACATAATTAAACGGAAATTCTGTAAGAAAAACCGAATGAAGTTCTAGCCCTAATGGCAATGGAAATCCTTTTTTCAGGTTTCGGAGGCTTTGCTGCCGCAACCTGAAAAAAGATTGTAATGAACAGCAGGTCGGGATTTCGGAAGTACCCGAAATTTAGTTGCTCCTGAATAAAAACTAAGCAGATTTTTTCCTGTTGATGTACCAATAAACCGGCAGACCCAGCAAAATTAAAATAAAGCCAGGCCAGGTATATTGCGGTTTGAACCAGATGAGGAGGACGCAAAATGCAGTACCAATAATAAGATAAATTAATGGCGTAACGGGATAAAGCCAGGTTTTGTAAGGTCTTGCGATTCCAGGTTTTTTGATTCTTAAGTAGATCACGCCGAAAACAGTGATCATGTAAAACAGCACAATGACGAACGAAATCATATCGAGCAAATC
>NZ_DAMBHK010000002.1:44337-65788 GCF_032060305.1 Kaistella sp.
AAACAGTGATCATGTAAAACAGCACAATGACGAACGAAATCATATCGAGCAAATCACCGTACTGCCCGCTCAGCGCAAGAACTGAAGCCCAAATTCCCTGCATCCAAAGCGATTTTTCGGGAACTTCATTTCTATTATTTTCGATCGCCTGTTTGAAAAACAATCCGTCTTTTGCCATGGTTTGGAATACTCTCGCACCTGCTAAAACCAATCCGTTGATACAGCCAAAAGTGGAAATCATCACCAAAACCGCCATAATTACTGTTCCGAGGTTTCCGAAAATCACTTCGGAAGCTGCAACAGCAGGACGGTTTTTATCAGCAAATGCAATGGCATCCCGATCGAGGGCATTCAGATAAACGAAATTCACCAACATATATAAAACCATTACCACAGAAGTTCCCAGAACCATGGATTTTACTACATTTTTCTTTGGATTTTCGATTTCACCGGAAACGAAAGTAACATTTTCCCAGGCAACTGAACTGAAAACCGAACCCACCATGGCTGCTGCGATTCCACCAAGAAGCGTGATGCTTCCGATGGATTTCCAGCCGGTTGGCAATAAGTCATTCCCTACTTCTTTACCAAAATCTTGAAAACTGTTCCAGCCAAAACTCATGTTCGAAGCCCATTGAGAATCTTTCACGAAAAGAAATCCGAAAACAATAATTCCTAACAAAGAGACTATTTTGGAAGTTGTAAATAGGTTTTGAAGGAATTTGCCGTTTTTAACGCCTTTGGTGTTGATAAATGTAAGGAGCAGGATCACAACAATTGCTAAAATCTGAACCCAGGTAATCTTGAAAGTTCCGCTCTGGAAAATAGGATCTGAGTTATTAAGTGCGGGAATTAAATATGCCGTAAATTTCCCAAAAGCCATGGCTACAGCAGCAATTGTTCCGGTCTGGATGACAGTAAACAATCCCCAACCGTAAAGAAATCCGGTCATTTTACCAAAAATTTCGGTAATATAAGTGTATTGTCCGCCGGCTTTCGGAAACATTGCTGAGAGTTCACCATACGAAATTGCAGCAGCAACAGTCATAATTCCGGTAATGACCCAAACCGCGATCAGCCAGTAACCTGAGCCAAGGTTCCGCATCATATCGGAGCTTACAATAAATATCCCACTACCAATCATCGAACCCATTACGAGCATTGTGGCATCCCAAAGTCTGAGTTTTTTTTGCATAAAAGTTTTCAGTTAATTGAATTTTTACCGTTTTATCGACTTCCGGTAAATTTCAGTTTATTAAATTTACAAGGCAATAAATATATTGATTTTCTTTAACGGATTGCTTATTTAATTAAGATTTAATTATCTTTAGGCGCTAATTTTTGACTTAACACTATTATTCAGGTCCAAGTATTTGCTACTTTTGTAAAAATTTATAATATGAAAAAAATCATTCTTTTATTGACCATTGTATTTTCAGCTGCAGCATTTGCTCAGGAAGCAGAGAAAAAATCAGGTCCACCGGCCGGTAACGCTGCCATAGGTGATGTTTACGGAAGTCAGGTTTCTGCCAAAGCAGAACAAACTGCTATTTCTCCGAAAAAACTCGAAAAGAAACTGAAATCCAGCAAAAAACTCGAAAATGTTGCGGTAAAAGGTAAGGTTACCGATGTTTGTGATAAAAAAGGTTGTTGGTTAACGGTAGAAACCGATGATAACGAAAAGTTTTTTGTTAAGATGAAAGATTATGCATTCTTTGTCCCTACCGCCCTGAAAGGAAAAAATATAGTTTTGGAAGGCTCTGCAGAAACAAAGATTATCTCAGTTGATGAGCAGAAACATTATGCAGAAGATGCTAAAAAATCTCAGCAAGAAATTGACGCGATCACAAAACCACAGGAAGAAATCCGATTTGTAGCAAATGGAATTAAAGTGGTGAATTAATTTTCTGAAAATAATATATGATAATGCGGAGTCTATTTCAGACTCCGTTTTTTTATTCAATCCTAAAATCAACTTCAGCATCCAGCTTTGGATATTTTCTTTCAGAGACAAAGGTTTTTCCGGTACAGTCGATCTCTTTCCAGCCTTTTTTAATACCTATATCACCCACTTCCATTACAATGGGGACGAAAGATATTTCATCATCACCATTACGCAATTCTTCTCGATACTGCACGGCAATATCCAGAATACACTCAAAATCTGTATTCAGCTTTACGTTTCTGTAAATAATGTCGTAATGAGTTTCTCTGTTTTCTGGAATTTTCTGATAGTTTTCCCAGTTTTCTGTAGCGCCTTTTAACTCTGCAATTGCTTTTAAGCCTTCATACAAAGCCAAAGTATAGTATTTTCTTGTGCCTTTACGTTTGTAATCATCAATAAAATGCCCACCTTCAAAAAGAATGGTCGGTAAGCCTAATTTTGAAAAATTATCTCCTACAGAAGTCGGATAAAATTCATCTGAATAACGCGCAATCTGGTTCGGAATTAGCGGATTAAGATTCTCATAAATTCTTGAAATCACCGCCATCGCTTTTTTGCGGGTTTCATTGATTTCTCTCTGATGATTTACTGAAGGCGCCAAAAAAGATAATGTTGCAGGATTTTTACCATCTGTTGTGAAAATGGTTCGCTGCTCGTGAAGATTTAGGCCATATTGGTAATCTCCGTTTTCTGCAATGTTCTTAAGTATTGGAAATTCTTTACTGGAGAGTTTTAAAAAATCCCGGTTCATATCAATATCCAGCGCATTTCTACGCGTCCACTTTTCAGAACCGTCGGGGTTAAGCATGAAAATAAAATCCAGCGCTATTTCAGAAAACAGGATTTCCTTTAACTGTGGCTGATATTTGAAAATTTCAAGTAAATCGAGCATCGCATGGGTGGCATTCGACTCATTGCCATGCATCTGCGACCAGGCGAGCACTTTTACAGCGCCATTTCCTAATTTCATTTTATAAATAGGTTTACCTAAATAAGACTTACCAACTTCTGATATATAATTTCTGAAATTCTTCTGTAGGTAAAAAAATAATTTTTCCGGGGAAATATACCGGTTTGGGAAGTTAGGATTTTGTCGGTACTGCAGATTTTCTGGCATTATTTACTTTTTACAAGTTTCAAATTTAATTTTTTTTTTGCTAACTCAATAAATTAACTTTTGTAAATTTATTAAACAAGTCAAAATGTCAGATTGTCTGTTAGTAATTTTGTGGATTGAATTTTTCTTAATTAAAATTTGTAATTATCTAAAAATCAATATTTAAATAAAATCAAATAAAGTTTATTTTTAGAATCACTTTAATTGCTTAGTCGTGTGGAAAACTCCATTTGTAGGGAAAAAACATAAACACCACCAGTAGTTTTGGCTCGCTCTAAATATGAGAATTTTAACAATTGTAAATTACATGAAAAATGATAAATTATGTATATTTGCCCTTTAAATTAAATATGAATAGCGAAACAATTTTTCTCCTTGGATTTTTAGTATTTATCTTTTTTATCCTGGCTCTCGATTTAGGACTTCTTAAGAAAAGATCCGACACAATCTCTATGAAACAGGCCGGCCTGATGAGTTTTTTTGTGGTCGCACTGTCCATGTGCTTCTACTTTATCCTTATTACCTACGGTCACCTACTCCACGGGATCGACAGTATGTCGAAATTACAATCGGTTATCGCAGCACATCATCATCCGGTAAAAGTTATTCCCAATGATCTGGAACACAGCATACAGCTGTATAACCAGAATTTAGGTCTTGAATATTTAACAGGATATGTTGTAGAGTACGCGCTTTCTGTAGATAATATATTTGTAATCGTTCTTATTTTCGGTGCGTTTGGAGTTGCCCAGAAGAATTACCACCGTGTGCTGTTCTGGGGAATTTTAGGAGCCATCGTAATGCGTTTTATCTTCATCTTTGTAGGCGCAGCGCTTATCGAAAAGTTCAGCTGGATTATGTACGTATTTGGGGCATTCTTGGTGTTTACAGGGATCAAGATGTTCTTTGATAAAGATGGCGACGATAAAATCGATACCCAAAATCATCCTGTCGTAAAGTTTGCCAAGAGGTTCTTTAAGGTGCATGATCATTTTGTAGGCAATAAGTTTTTCGTAACGATTGACGGGATTAAGAAGGTTACTCCCCTTTTTCTCGTACTTCTTATCATTGAAGCTACCGATTTAATCTTCGCTGTAGACAGTATTCCAGCCATATTTTCGGTTACTAAAGATCCTTACATTGTCTTCTTTTCCAATATTTTTGCAATTATCGGTCTCCGTTCCATGTTCTTTTTGCTTGCGGGAATTATCGACAAATTCCGCTTCCTGAAGGTAGGCTTATCGGTTCTATTGACATTTATAGGTCTGAAGATGTTAACCCACAGTTATCTCGAAGCCTGGGGATTCACCACCAGCCATTCCCTCATTATTATTGTAGGAATTTTAGGTTTAAGTATTTTTTTCTCTCTTATTTTCCCTGAACGTAAAAAGGAAAGAAAGCTTAAGTTTGACCCGGAACATGAAGATAATTTACACAGGTAATCATCATTAAATATTATCTAAAATATATGAAACCAGTACTTTATGTGCTGGTTTTACTTTTGTAAATAAATTAATTGTTTGCATGTTTACTTTTGTTTATTCTTCTTATTGAATATTTATTTACATTTGTAATTATGAATTTGAACGAAAGAATATCAAAAGTGATCTCCTATTCGGAGTTATCTTCATCTGAATTTGCCGATGAGATTGATGTGCAGCGATCGAACATTTCGCACATCACTTCCGGCAGAAATAAACCATCACTTGATTTTCTCATTAAAATTAAAGAGCGCTTCCCCGAGCTACAATGGGAATGGCTTATTACAGGTGAAGGCGAAATGATAAAGAGTCCTGAAAAAAAACCTTCGCCCGAAGTGCAAAAACCCACACCTCTTCCCGATTTGTTTTCTTTGATTGCGGATGAGAATTTTGGAATAACGGAAAAAGAAGATAAGGTTACAAAATCTGTTTCGCCAGAATCGAATATTTCAACCCAAGTCCCAGTTCAGGAAAAAATAGCCGATTCTCAGCGATTAGCTCCACAGGAATTGAAAACCGAAACACAAACATCTGTGAATGAAGCAAATAAAATAAAAAGAATTGTTTGGTTCTTTGAAAACGGAAAGTTCGAAAGTTTTGAACCTTAAAACGTTTTTTGCAACTCACTTTCAGCTTTGAAATCAGCGCGCACCTTTTCAGCATAATTTTTGTAATTTGATTGGGCACAAAAAATACTTGAAATGAAACTCGCCGACCTTGCTAAGGAACTCAAAATATCTCCTGAAAGTATGATAAAATTCATTCAGGATTTTGATCTTGAACTTTCAGAATGTATTACGACAAATTTTAATGTAAAAGACGATTTTGCAAAGTTTGCAAGAGAAAATATTTCATTTTTAAAAAAATATGAAAAGGATCTTGAGCAAACCAAATCTGTAGAAGATATTGCCGGAACGATCAATCAAAGTCCTGAAAAAGTTGCAGAAATTATTAAAAGCGAAAAACCCAGACTTTTTGACAACGGAATGTACAAATCATCTGTCTCAAGTTTCGGAATCGATCATAAGTTAGGCGGGAATTATGAGTTTGTTTACAATTACTTCGGAAAGAAAACAAGCTTAAAAGAGCGGGATTTCATTGGCTATCGGGATCTTTTTTTTCATATTTCAAAAGAATTAGATCCTTTTATCAACAATACTCCACTTACCGATTGGGGAATACATAAACCTGCAGGCATCATTCTTTACGGCCCGCCGGGAAGCGGAAAAATTTTCTGGGCCAATAAAATCGCTGAAATTATTGGTTATCAGTTTAAAGAAATAAAAAAATATTATCTCGGCACTTCCTTTGTTGACGGCCTCAAAACAAACTTTAATGATTTTCTGATTGAGATGCTTAAGGAAGAAAAAACTCTCCTCTTCATGGAAGATTTTGATGATATTATGCGTGAAAGAAATGAGAAAAAAACGGTTTTATCCTGCGACGAAGAAACTAAAGAAATTGTTCTGAATTATATTAGCAGGTTCGAAGAAGAGGATTTACTGATGGTAGGTTCCGCCAATTCTGTTGCTGATATCGACAAAGACATTCTTGCTCCAGGCAGATTTGATGTGGTGATTCCTGTATTTCCGCCCAATTCCCGGGAACGTTCGGAAATGATTTTATATTTTATGACCGAAAATCTTGCGAAAGATGCGCTTCTGATGAAAATATTAACTGCAAACAATGCAGATCATCTCCCGTTCTGGGAAGAGATTTCGTCAAAAATGAAAGTTTTTTCGAATACAATGATCGTAGATTTTACCCAAAGTCTGAAAAAAAGGATCAGAAATCAGTATTTGAAAGATAATTCTGAAAATATAAAGATCGACAGTAAACTGCTGAACGCAGCCAGGCGCGACGCATCAGCAAAACTTACAGAAGAATATTTAAATCAGGTGGCAAAGTTTATTGATGATGTTTCACTGAATAATTATGATGATTTCCCTAAAAGAATCGCTGCTTTAAAAATTGAACTTGAGTCTTATAAGGTTGTAGAAACTCCACGTAAATCTATTGGTTTTCAAACCAAAACTGATGAAAAAACAAATAAATAACGCATTAAATAACAATGGGTTATAACTAATTTTATTTGAATTTTTAGGATAACGGCAGCAACACTGCGATTTCGTACACTTTTGCGTGTTTCAGATATTTCGACCGTTCGCGGGAGGTTACGGATTCAAAATGATTATTTTTAGGAACAATAATAGGGTCATCAGCAATTTCGATTTCCGCGTTCGAAATATATTTTTCTTCCGCACTCAGTTGGTCGATTTGGCTTTTATTTTTGTAATTCGTCCGCATACTGCCTTAATCCCGCATCTGAAGAGTGAATAAATTTGTATTCGGGTCCTGCATCTACAAAATAATGCAGTTTTTTTTCGATAAGTCTACCATCCCTTGTGATTTCAGGATTATCATTACCGTCTCTGAAACCAATTTCCACTACCTTTCCGCCAAATTTTGATGCGTAACTTTCGGCATCTGTATAGGTCGCAAACCTGTCACCAATTTTTGATGATCTATTTGGTAACTGCTTAATTTTTCTGAATTGAAGGTTTCCATGATCTGTGTTTTAAATTGATAATCCGAGCCCAGTAATTTTGCCAAGACGGTGTAAAATTCAACTTTTAACACCGTTTTTAATAAAATTGTTATCTTTGAAATCTTATCAAATTTTATTCATGAAAAAAATCTTTTTATCCTTGGCAGTCCTTTCATCCGTAATGGTTTTCTCACAGGAAATTACGCTGGACAAAATTTATTCCGGATATTACCGTGGCAAAGGAATCTCAGGAATCGCTTCCCTGAAAAACGGCGAAAATTATGTGGTTATCGAACCAACTGGAATCGCTAAATATTCTTACAAAACATCTCAAAAAGAGGGCAATGTGGTAGACGGCAGATTTGAGTCTTACATTTTCAGTGATGATGAATCTAAAATTTTACTGCTCAAAGAAAGCGAACCCATTTACCGACATTCATTTCTTGGAAAATTTGATGTTAAAGATTTAAAATCAGGCAAAATAATCAACCTTAATAATGGCAACTTCGTTCAGGAGCCAACTTTTTCTCCGGACGGAACTAAAGTGGCTTTTATTGCAGAAAATAACTTGTATTATCAGGATATAAATTCTGGTAAAATCACCCAGATTACCAGTGACGGAAAGAAAAATCATATCCTGAACGGTCTTGCAGACTGGGTTTATGAAGAAGAATTCGGGCACGCAAAACTTTATGAATGGACGAAAAACTCCGATGCCATTGTATTTGTGAAGTCCGATGAAACCGAAGTTCCGGAAATGTACATTCCGATTTACGGCAAGCAGCTTTACCCTTCAGAAATGCGTTTTAAATATCCGAAAGCGGGCGAAAAAAACTCTGTCGTTTCTGCACAGCTTTTCCGTTTGGATTCCGGAAAAACGACTCCGCTGAATCTATCGGCATTCAAAAATTACTACATTCCAAATGTGTACAAAACAGCGAAAGCAGATGAAATTATTCTGATTACTTCTGCTAGAACTCAAAACGCTTCTGATGTTCTGAAAGTAAATACAAAGACAGGAAACGTTCAGAAATTATTTACAGAAACCGATGAAAAATGGGTAGATACAGATAATGTTACGCTTGAATTTTTAGATGACAACTCATTTATCTGGGGTTCTGAAAGAGACGGAAACCGTCATCTTTATTGGTACGACCAAAACGGAAAACTGAAAAAACAAATCACCAAAGGAAACTGGGAAGTAACTGATTATTATGGTTATAACCCAAAAACCAAGGAAGTTCTTATTCAAACCACCGAAAAAGGAAGCATTAATAAAGTAGTTTCTAAAGTAAATATCCAGAACGGAAAATCTACACTTATTTCTAATTCCGAAGGAAATAACAGGGCAAGTTTCAGTGGGAATTACAATTATTTTATTGAAACTTCTTCCACAGCGGCAAAACCTTTCACCTATGTTTTAAAAGACGGAAACGGGAAAACCATCAAAGAACTTCAGAACAACAACGAATTGCTGCAGAAACTTCAGGCAGATAACATGGTTACCAAAGAATTCTTCACGGTTCCGAACGAAGCTGGCGACCAAATGAATGCCTGGATGCTGAAACCGAAAGATTTTAATCCAAGCAAAAAATATCCGCTCTTTATGTTCCAATATTCCGGTCCAGGATCGCAGAGTGTATCGAATTCCTGGGATGCAGGCAATGGATTATGGTTTAATCATTTGGTACAGAAAGGCTATATCGTTGTTTGCGTAGATGGTCGCGGAACCGGCTACAAAGGCACAAAATATAAGAAATCAACCTACCTGAACCTTGGTAAATACGAAATTGAAGACCAGATTGCAGCCGCAAAATGGTTCGGAAAACAAAGTTATATTGACAAATCCAGAATCGGAATTTTCGGCTGGAGTTATGGTGGTTATATGGCAAGTTTAGCATTGACTAAAGGTGCAGACGTTTTCAAAGCCGGAATTGCGGTAGCACCTGTAACCAACTGGAGGTATTACGACACCGTGTACACCGAAAGATTCTTGAGAACTCCACAGGAAAATCCTAAAGGATACGACGAAAATTCACCAACAGAATACGCAAATTTACTGAAGGGGAATTTCCTGCTGATTCACGGGACCGCAGATGATAACGTACATTTTCAGAATTCAATGGAATTTGCAGAAGCTTTGATTCAGAACAAAAAACAGTTTGAATTTATGGCGTATCCCGACAAAAATCACGGCATTTTCGGTGGGCAGACCAGACCACAACTTTATCAGAAAATGACAGATTTCATCTTAGAAAATTTATAATCTCTTAATATTTTAAAATGGCGACAAGCACAAACAAACACCCTAAAGGCTTACCATATCTTTTCTTCACCGAAATGTGGGAAAGGTTCGGATATTATCTGATCCTCGGAATTTTCGTTCTGTATATGATCGATCCTAAAGATACCGGCGGACTGGCTTTTAATGATAAAAATGCGGATGATATCTTTGGAACCTTCATTGCCCTCACCTATCTTACCCCATTTCTCGGCGGGTTTCTGGCCGACCGCGTTTTGGGCTATATCAAAGCGATTTATATCGGTGGAGCCTTGATGGGACTGGGTTATATCGGTCTAGGAGTTTTTAAGGAAATTCCGATGTTTTATACATCAATGGCGCTAATTATTTTAGGAAACGGATTTTTCAAACCAAGTATCTCTACCCTTCTTGGGAATCTTTACGAAGAAGAACCGTATAAACTTAATAAAGATGCTGGTTATAACATTTTCTACATGGGAATCAACATCGGAGCCTTTGCATGTAACATCATCGCCGCATTTATGAGGAATAAATTCGGTTGGGGCGAAGCATTTATCACCGCCGGAGTTGGGATGTTCATTGGGTTGCTGATTTTCTCTTTGGGAAGAAAGCATATATTGAAAGCCAACGTTATGAAACCCGTTCAGGAAGGTGATACCAAGATTTCCGATGTTTTGGTTAAAGTTTTCGTACCTGCAATTATAGCGGGAATTATTGGTTGGGTTATTCCTGGAAATATCTTCGGAAGTGATTCTACCGATGCCTTTATCTTCGCATGTTTGCCTGTAGTTTATTTTTATGTGATGCTCTATGTGAAAGCTAATTCAGATGATAAAAGACCCATCGGCGCACTGTTGGCAATATTTGCGGTAAGTTTAATGTTCTGGGCAGTATTCAAACAAAACGGAACCGCTTTGACGAGATGGGCAAATTATTATACCGACAGAAGTGTGCCTGCAGTAGCTGAAAAACCTCTGGAAGCCATTTATCTTGTTGACGCAAAGGACTATACTACCAAAGAGGTAAATGTTTACGATGACCAGTACCAGGCCCAAAAAGACGAGGCGGGTAATCCTGTAAAAGAACAGGGAAAAGACATCTACTTCAGAAACGAGTTGCCTGAGAAGAAAGCAGCTATGGAAGCTAACCCTGAAGGTAAAGTTTATCTTTATAACACCGAATTGTTCCAATCTGTGAATCCATTCTGGGTAATTGTGTTAACGCCTGTTGTTGTTGGTTTCTTTATGTTCTTAAGAAAACGTGGCAAGGAACCTACAACACCCGCTAAAATTGTATTGGGTCTCTTCATTTCTGCACTCTCGTGTTTAGTGATGGTTGGAGCCGTCTATGCCGGAGATAATGGCGCATTCAAAGTTTCTGCACTGTGGCTTGTAGCTGCTTATGGGGTAATTACAGTCGGCGAACTTTGTCTTTCACCAATGGGATTGTCTTTAGTTTCTAAATTATCTCCACCGAGACTTACTGCCCTGATGATGGGAGGATTCTTCCTTTCCACTTCAATCGGTAACAAACTTTCGGGAGTGTTGGCTAGTTTCTGGTACGATTACGAGAACAAGGCTAATTTCTTTATCGTAAATTTCGGTTTATTGCTTCTCGCTACCCTTCTTGGTTTATCTATTCTGAAAAGATTAAATAAAATTATGAAGGAAAAAGGAGTAAATTAAATCTTTCTTTATGAATATTTTTAAAGTGCCGGAGAAATTCGGCACTTTTCTGTTTTAAAAACTCAAATTTTCAGCCCTTGAAAAAGAAAAAAAACTATATTTGCTCCTTAACAATTATTAACAAATAAAAAAATATGGACACAGCAGAGCAAAAAGGGCACCCGAAAGGACTCTATCTTTTGTTTATGACAGAAATGTGGGAACGTTTCTCTTATTACGGTATGCGTGCGATTTTCGTTTTATACATGACGAAAATGCTTTTAATGGACGATGCAGAAGCTTCACAAATCTACGGAAGTTATACCGGGCTGGTATATCTTACGCCGCTTCTGGGTGGTTATCTTGCAGACCGTTTTCTGGGTAACAGAAGAAGTATAGAAATTGGTGGTGTACTTATGGCACTTGGGCAGTTTGTAATGTTTTTCAGTGCTTCCACTTCAGGCAGTTCAGCAATTACGCTGATGTGGATTGGTCTTACCATGTTGATCATTGGGAACGGTTTTTTCAAACCAAACATTTCAACAATGGTGGGCCAGCTTTATCCGAAAGGAGACCGCAGGGTGGATTCTGCATTTACCATTTTCTACATGGGGATCAACCTGGGAGCTTTCTTCGCTCCGCTTATTTCTGGTACGCTGGCTGAAAAAATTGACTTTAAATGGGGCTTCCTGGCGGCAGGTATTGGGATGGTCATCGGTTTGATAACCTTTATGCTTCAAAAAAACAAACTGCTTGTAGATAACGAGAACAAGCCAATCGGGATGCCAACCAATAAATTTGGTATTGCACAGCTTGGAATGGTTTTAGGCTCAATTGCAATTATTTTCTTTTTAATGAACTTTAAAACCATGTTCCAAAGCGATTTGGATATTATCGGATACCTCATTTATGGCGCTATGATTGTGATGCCATTAATTGTTCTTACAGATAAATCTTTGACTAAAGAAGAACGTGAAAGAATAATGGTGATTTTTATCCTCGCATTCTTTGTTATATTCTTTTGGGGAGCATTTGAGCAGGCCGGAGCTTCACTTACAATTTTTGCTGACAGACAGACCGACAGGACAATTTTCGGTTGGGAAATGCCTGCCAGTTACTTCCAGTCAGTAAACCCACTGGCCATTATCGTACTAGCACCATTGTTCTCTTCAATGTGGTTACGTCTCGGAAACCGCGGTATGGAGCCGTCTTCGCCAAAGAAAATGGCCCTTGGTCTTGCATTGGTTTCTTTAGGATACGTCGTTATTGCATTTGCTGTTTACGGTCTGGGAATGATGGACAAAGTTTCCATGTTCTGGTTGATCGCACTATATGTAATTCACACAATGGGTGAACTTTGTCTTTCACCAATCGGACTTTCAATGGTGTCAAAACTTTCACCACTGCGTTTCTCGTCTCTATTAATGGGAACATGGTTCCTGGCTAATGCTGCTGCAAACAAATTTGCAGGAACTTTATCAGCACTAATTCCAGGAAGTGGTGAAGAGGGCCAAGGCGCGAAAATCACTTATTTCTTAGGATTTGAAATCACCAACCTTTTCGATTTCTTCCTTGTATTTATTGTGATGTGTGGAGCTGCCGCTTTAATTTTGTTTGCAATGAGCCGTTGGTTAGAGAAAAAAATGCACGGAGTAAACTAGAACTAAGCGCATTTAATTATACTAAACCACCGATTATTCGGTGGTTTTTTCTATTTTCGTTAAAAATTATTCTAAAATGAATCTTACGTTAGAACAAATTCAGGATTTCAAAGGAAAATATCCGAAACAAATCTGGTCACTTTTTTTCTCGGAAATGTGGGAACGATTCTGCTTCTACGGAATGCGCGGAATGCTCGTTTTTTTCATGATTTCTCAGTTGAAATTCGGTGACGAACAGGCAAATCTTCAATATGGGGCAACCCAGGCATTTGTGTATGCATTCACTTTTGTAGGTGGTCTTTTTGCGGATAAAATCCTTGGTTTCCGTAAATCCCTGTTCTGGGGTGGGGTTTTAATGATTGTAGGGAGTTTGATTCTCGCTACCAATCCTCATGATTTTTTCTTTCTCGGAATCTCTTTCACCGTGGTAGGAACTGGTTTCTTTAAACCTAATATTTCAACCATGGTTGGGAAACTTTACAAAGCCGGAGATTCCCGTACCGACGCAGGTTTTTCACTGTTTTATGCAGGAATTAACCTTGGTGCGCTACTCGGAGGATATCTCTGTATTGCTATTGGAAAAGGTGAAATGCTTTCAGGTCTTATTCCAGAAGACAAGCGATGGAATGTCGCATTTGGTTTAGCGGCAATCGTAATGGTGATCAGCTTGATCAATTTTGTTTTCACCCAGCGAAGTTTAGGTCCTATTGGTCTGATGCCCGAGCGAAAACTTGCAGACGGAACTATAGTTCCTATGGAAAAATGGAAAGTTTACGGAGTTTACGCTCTTACTTTAGTTTTTGTTCCGCTGATTATGACCATGGTTTCTGTGCCGCAATACACCGATTATTTTATGTGGACCGTCGGTCCTTTAACCCTTATTTACCTGTTTTATGAAATGACGAAAGTGAATGTTGCAGAAAGAAAAAAGCTACTTGCAGCCCTCGTTTTCATTATATTTTCTATTATATTTTGGGGAATTTATGAGCAGTCGGGAGGTTCGTTAAGTATTTTCGCAGCAAATAATCTGAACAAAGATTTGCTTGGCTTGGATCCTAACGGAGTAAACAATTCCGGAGGTGCTTTTTTCATTATTTTTCTTGCCCCACTTGTCGGACTTTTATGGATTTGGCTAAGTAAAAAAAGATTAGAACCTAACACCTTAATTAAATTCGGACTCGGTTTTATATTCCTCGGTTTAGGATATTACGTATTGTTTGCTACAAGATTTTTTGCTGATTTGCAAGGAGTTACTTCTTTAAATATTTTTACCATCGCATTGCTTGTGATAACTTTTGGCGAATTATGTTTGTCTCCGATCGGACTTTCAATCATGACGAAACTTTCTACCGAAAAACTTCAGGGAATGATGATGGGAATGTGGTTCCTTGCATCCGCTTACGGGCAATATGTAGCTGGAATTATCGGTGCAAACATGGCAACCGCCAAAGAAGGTTCCACCAATATGGATGCACTTTTAGCCTATACAGAGGGTTACAAACAGTTAGGGCTTTATGCCGTAATCGCGGGTGTTGTACTCATCATTATCTCCCCGCTCGTGAAAAAACTAATGCAGGAAGTGAGATAGTGCTTTAACAAAACTTTATATTTTCAATCAAACCACTGATGAAAAAATTAAACTTTTTATTTTTCGTTTTAGCCATTTCTTTTGCCTCAGCACAGGTTAAGTGGATGACGCTCGAAGAAGCGGTGGAAGCACAGAAAACAACGCCAAAAAAAATTCTGATCGATTTTTATGCAGACTGGTGCGGCCCATGTAAAATCATGGAAAAAGAAACCTTTAATCACCCCGTCATCGCAAAATCTCTTCAGGAGAATTACTACGCCGTAAAATTTGATGCAGAAAATAAAGAAAATATTACTCTTTTTGGCAGAACATTTTCAAATCCAGGATTCGAAACCGGAAAAAGAAAAAATTCAATGCACGAATTCACCAAGTTTATGAATGTTGTTGCTGTTCCCACAACGGTTTTTCTGGATGAGCAAAGCATGCCGATTACCATTCTTCAGGGTGCGCTCACGGCAAAAGAACTGGAGCCCTACATTCAGTTTATCGCTAACGACGACTATAAAAAGATTACAACGCGTGAGCAGTGGGAAAATTATCAGAAAAAATTTAGATCGAGCATTAAAAACTGATTTAGATATTGAAGATTAAAGACTTTCAGAAATTTTTTGGAAGTCTTTTTTATTTTACCGAAATTCGCTCGCCAACGAACATCTCAATCCTCAAAGCAGAAAAAAAATTAAGATCTGACATTAGAAACTTCCATAGAATTCTTAAAAGGAATCGGTCCCGAACGAGCCAAATTCATTAAAAATGTCTTGGGAATTTCCACTGTGGAGGATTTACTCACTTTTTATCCGTTGCGCTACATTGATAAAAGTAAAATTTATAATATTGGCGATCTTGCTGAAGAACCCGAAGCCGACATTCAGCTGAAAGGAAAAATAACTGAGATTCAGGAAATAGCTTACGGCAACGGAAAAAAGCGGATGTCTGCCAAATTCCGTGATCATACGGGAACATTAGAACTCGTTTGGTTCCGTTATTCAAAATGGATGAAAGAACAGATACCAATCAACCGGGAACTATTTATTTTCGGGAAAGTAACGCTCTTTAATGGCGTTTTTTCAATGGCGCATCCGGAGATTGAAACCGATGAAAAGAAAGCACTTTCGGGCTCGCTCCTGCCGATTTATCCGGGAAGTGAAAAACTGGCAAAAAGAGGAATCAACAATAAATTTTTCCAAACGGTTCTTTCTGAAATCACGCTTAATTTACCATCGTTAATGCAGGAAAATATGCCTGATTCTTTAATGAAATCATTAAAATTAATCGGCAGAATTCCCGCTTTTTATCATATTCATTTCCCTAAAGATTTTCATCATTTCGAACACGCAAACCGCAGATTGAAGTTCGAGGAAGCCTTCTTTTTTCAGCTGGGTTACGGATTAAAAAAACAATATCAGAAAACATCTGTCATCGGAAATCCATTCCCTAAAATCGGTGAAAACTTCAATAAATTTTACATTCACGACCTGCCTTTTGAACTAACAAACGCCCAGAAAAGAGTACTGAAGGAAATACGCACAGATATGAAAAAACCGATCCAGATGAACCGTCTTTTGCAGGGGGATGTAGGTTCGGGAAAAACAATGGTTGCGCTTCTTGCCATGTTGATAGCAATGGACAACGGTTTCCAGAGCTGCATGATGGCTCCTACCGAAATTCTTGCGCAGCAACACTTCAATTCCATTAAAGAACTGCTCGTAAACACCGATATTAAAGTCAGGCTTCTCACCGGTTCAACTAAAACTGCAGAAAGAAAGATCATTCACGCGGAACTGCTTAGTGGTGAACTTTCAATTCTTGTAGGAACCCACGCAGTACTTGAAGATATTGTTCAGTTCAAAAATCTCGGTCTTGCTATTATTGATGAACAGCACCGGTTTGGTGTTGCGCAGCGGGCAAAACTTTGGGCAAAAAATAAAATTCCACCGCATATTCTGGTGATGACTGCAACACCGATTCCCAGAACTTTGGCAATGAGTTTTTACAGTGATCTTGATGTTTCCGTAATCGATGAAATGCCTGTGGGCAGAAAACCCATCATTACCGCTCACAGACGCGAAAAAGACAGGCTTTCGGTTTTCCGTTTTGCGAAAGATGAAATTGAAAAAGGAAGACAGATTTACTTCGTTTATCCTTTAATTGAAGAATCTGAAACACTCGATTATAAAAATCTGATGGAAAATTTCGACCATATTGTCGCGTTTTTCGAAGGAAAAAATGTTACGATGCTCCACGGCAGGATGAAACCCGCTGAAAAAGAAGCTGCAATGAGTTATTTCGCTTCAGGAAAAGCCGAAATTATGGTGGCGACAACGGTAATTGAAGTCGGCGTAAATGTCCCGAATGCATCGGTAATGATTATTGAAAGTGCTGAAAGATTCGGTCTTTCGCAACTTCACCAGCTGCGTGGGAGAGTCGGACGTGGTGCTGAACAAAGCTTCTGTATTCTCATGACTTCGGATAAACTTTCTACAGAAAGCCGGACGCGGATTAAAACAATGACAGAAACCAACGATGGGTTTAAAATTTCTGAAGTCGATATGCAATTGCGCGGTCCAGGTGATATTTTGGGAACACAGCAAAGCGGCGTTGTAGATTTTAAAAAACTCGATTTAACCGCTGACGGAAAAATCATTAAAGCTTCTAAAGCCGCAGTAGAACATCTTCTGAAAAAAGACCCACATCTACAGAATCCTGAAAATGCCGGTTTAAAGAACTACTACCTTAAACTATATAAAGGAAAAAACAAGTGGAGCCGGATTTCTTAAACGTTTACTTGGAAATCATTGGTGGCGGCGGAGATTTATATTCCACAGTTTCTTTTACATCTTCTTTTGGAGTAACTGAAATTCCGTTTATCAGTTCCTGAACAGCACCGAAACTCTGTTCAAAAACCTTCTGCGAAGCGAATCCTACCACGCCGGCATAACCGTCGCTGTTGATAGAATAATTTCCGGCATACTCGAAATCCATACCTTTTGTATTGGCTGCGTAGCGAATGTAGAGTACTTTCATTCCGTTCACAGTACGGTATTCCGATTCTTTTAACCGGAAATAATCTACATTCCTGTTAACATTTTCGATGATAAGATCCTTCAGGTTTTTCAAAGTAGCGATCTGTACTTTTTCAGTAATCATAAAACCAAAATATCCATCGTTACTGTTTCTTTCAGCAAAGAAATATTCTACATGCGGACTGATATTCTGTGTGGCAAGTTTCCATTTTTTAGGATCGAAATATACGCCTACATCCATTTTTTTACTTTTCATCAAGAAACTTGCGGTTTTGGGTTTTTCAAACACATCATTGTTGGTAACGATTGTTTCCAGAACTTTTGCGTCGCTTTCATTTACAAACTTCCAGGTTCCGTTATCAAAAAGCACGACTTCCTTACCCTCTTCAGTTAACGCTTTCTGCTGCGAAAAAAGGGCGAAAGGCAGTAGTAAAACAGCGAATGTAAATATATTTTTCATCGAACTAAATTACAAATTATTTTACCGACAGCATTACTTTTTAAATTCCACATTACCAGCGAATATAACTTTCCGATTATCTAAAAAAATTAAATACTTTTGTTTTCATGAACAAACTTCTATCTTTCCTTTTATCGTTTCTTTTTCTGAACGTTGCCGCACAGTCGAAAATTACCGTTCTGAAAGCCGGTGAAGGCACGCCAATTACTAATGCAACAGTTTCCTGCAACAAGAAAATTTTAGGAAAAACCAATGCGCACGGCGTTCTTCAGTTCCGCACAAAATGTAAGAAGGTGGATGTAAAAGCTCCTGGTTACTATGAAGATGAAGCTGTTGTGGATCAGGTGATGGAAATAGCGCTTTCAAAAACAGATCCGAAAACCCAGTCGATTGAAGCCGTGGTTATTAATGACAAAAGCGATCCTTTAGCCCTGGAAATTCTTCAGAAAGTAAATGACAACTACCAGAACAATTCCCCTCAAAGCCTGCACTCCTACTCTTTTAAATCATACGAAAAGATTTCTTTAGATATTGATGAAGACAGCATCAAACATTACAATGCCTATCTCGAAAAAAGACTTGATTCTTTAAAAAAACTTCCTGAAAAAATACAGACTGCAGAGAAGAAAAAGGACTCCATAGAAAGTGTAAATGTAATGAAACTGATGAGTTCGAGTAAACTTTTCCTGTGGGAAAGAGCATCCGAATTTCTGTTCTCTAAAAAATATGGTGAAAAAATTAATATTCTCGACAACCGCGTTGCAGGGCTGAAAGAGCCGATTTATGAAATGATGACCCTGCGCTCCAACAGAAACCGAATCCCAAGAGAAATACGCGAAGAAAACCGCACACTTTACCGCTTCTTTTTAACAGATACCATCGAAATTGAAGGACGACAGAATTATGTTATCCGCTTCCGGCAGGTTGATTACAAACAGCCGGTGAATAAACGAAAATTCAATGGTTACCTGTACGTTGACACCCAAACTTTTGGGCTAAAAAAAATTGAAAGCAACAGCAAGAATAAAAGTGAAGGAAGCATCACCAGCATCTGGAAACCGATTGATAACAAATGGTTTCTCAGCAAAGAAAATTTGAAGATAAAAATGGGTTCCACGGTTTTCGGCAACACAAAAACCGATGAAAAAAATGACAAAGATTCTGTAAACAAAAATCTTCAGAAATTTGGTAATTATGTCTTTATGGTTGCCGATTATTTCGATTTTAAAACCCAAATCAGTGAAAACAAAAAAGATTTCGCAGGCTACACCATGAGCGTGAAAAATTCCGACGGTAAAATTTTGGACACATTCCGTACAGATTCGTTAAGCGCCCGCGAAAAAATAAGCTACGAAAAAATCGACAGTGTAGGAAAAAAATACAAACTCGACCAGAAATTAAACGCATTTACAGGTTTGATCAAAGGAAAACTCAGGCTTGGCAAAGTAGATCTGGATGCAGCGCAGCTTCTTAAATATAATAAATACGAAGGAGCGCGCTTAGGCATTGCCGCCAAACTAAATGAACGCTTCCATCCTTATCTCTCGCCAGATGCGTACCTTGCTTACGGTTTCAAAGACGAAGGCTGGAAGTACGGTGCCGGAATCGATGTAAAAACAACACTGAACAAAAACTCGTTTTTCCGCGCAGAATATTATAATGATGTAATGGCTGCAGGACGTTTCAGCGAAAATCTCTGGAATTTCAAAATGAAAATCATGAACTCCGGAATCGATCTTAAAAACGACAGGTTTTACCGTTACGAAGGTTTTAAAATCGCCTTTGAAAATGATTTAAGCAATGCTTTAACATTCAATATTTCGGCCAAAAAAGATATTGAAGAAGCCACTTTCGATTATAATTTCATGAATCTCGGACAGAAATTTGAAAATTTCGCTTCCAAAATCACCCTGAAATATGCGCCTAAATCTAAAAACATCATGACGCCTTCCGGAAAATTTACTTACGAGCAAAGCTTTCCGGAGTTTTACATCAATTACGAACAGGGAATGCAGGCTTTTGGAGGAGATTTCAAATACAGCCGGTGGGATGCACTGGCGCAGCATAATTTTAAGACAAAAGCAGGCGTTACCGGAATTAGGGTTTACGGAGGATTACTCACTGGTGACGCACCCATTTGGCATCATTTCGCGATGAATGGTTTGGGCAGCGGGAAAGACAGTTTTAACTTCAATCTCACGTCTTTCCTCGGTTTTGCAACCATGGAGAGCGGTAAATATTATAACGACAAGTTTGCCGGATTCTACTTTACGCACAGGATTCCCTGGTATTTCAAAACTTTTGGAAAAAATACCTCGAGTTTCGATGTGGTGTACCGCGGAATTATTGGCGACATGAAAAATCCTGAGTATCACGGTTTCGAATTCCAGAAACTCGATCATCTTTATCAGGAAATCGGGCTCGAGAGCAATCATTTTCTCGGCACACCTTTCAATCTCGGTTTTTTCTACAGGGTTGGTCACTACTCGACTTTACCGTTTAAAGAAAATTTTGCAGTTCAGCTGAAATTCAATTTTTTAGGATTTTAATTTGGGCGTAACCCTCGCCAATGCTTTTCCCACGACTCGGGTCGCTACGTCCGTTACAATCTTTTTTGGTTGCGGCGGCTTCGCCGCCGCAACCAAAAAAGGATTTCCTCTCCCCTCGCTTACGCGGGAACCGTTGTAAAACACTATTTTTGCAGCAATAAAAATCAGGATTATTCATGAAGATTATTCAGATCAAAGCATCGCAGTTTTTCGAACTGCTGAAAATGAAAGACACTTCAATGTGGGAAATCTTTGCACAGATGATCGATGGCGAAGAAAAAGAACTTATCTTTTTAGATGACGAAGAAAAAATACTTTTCAATTATATTTTGCCTAAAAACCTCGAACAACTTAACAAAGAACGCGAACAGTTTGCAAAAGAATACGCCGAAAAACTCTCCGGCCTTAATTAATTTTCAGGAATTCATCAACCGTTTTTTTCGCCTGGGCAACATCGTGGACACGTAGTATTTTGGCTCCTTTTTCGAGCATCGTTAAATGAAGTTTCTGCATTTCTTCATTAATTTCCAAGGGCTGTTTCCCCAACGGTTTGTAAATAAAAGATTTCCGTGAAATCCCAACCAGCAATGGATATTCTCCAAACGAAATATACTGAAGCTCGTCAATCATTTGGTGCTGTTGCTCTACTGTTTTGCCGAACCCAAAACCAGGATCCAGTACAATATCTTTAACCCCAAACTTTCTAAGCTCGAGAATTTTCTCTGAAAAATATCGGTTGACGTTCAGGATAATATCATCATCAATAATTTTTTCATGCATTAATTCATAAGTCGGATTCACGTGCATCAGAATATAGGGAAGTCCGGTTTGGCCAACAGTTTCGAACATTTTCTTATCAAACATTCCACCTGAAATATCGTTAATGATATCCACACCTTCATTAAAACCAAACTTTACGGTTTTCGAGTAAAACGTGTCCAGGGAAATTAATGCTTCAGGAAACTCTTTTTTAACCAAAGAAATCATGTTTCCAATTCTCGAAATCTCTTCCTCAGCCAATAAAAACTCAGCATTTGGCCTTGTAGACTGCGGCCCGATATCAATGATTTCTACACCGTCTTTCAGCATTTTTTCAACCTGTTTCAAGGCTGCTTTTTCTTCATTGAATTTTCCGCCATCAGAAAAAGAATC
>NZ_DAMBHK010000002.1:65888-67717 GCF_032060305.1 Kaistella sp.
CCTGTTTCAAGGCTGCTTTTTCTTCATTGAATTTTCCGCCATCAGAAAAAGAATCGGGCGTAAGGTTGAGGATTCCCATGATTTTCGGGACCGACAAATCGATCAGTGATCCACGGCAGTTTATAGAAAAATGAGAATTTTTATGGTTACCAGATTGAGTTTTCATACACGCAAATTTAAGGAATATGTCGATGAAACTTCAAACTTTGGGCTTCCCTCTTCCCTCCAAAATTCTTATCTTTGAAAAGTTTAGAAATTTTATGCAGAAAACATCAAAACAGTTCGACGAAGTCATCCGCGTTTGCCGCGATTTATTCAGTAAAAAACTCACCGATTACGGCGCTTCGTTCCGGGTGCTGAGAACTCCTTCACTCACCGACCAGATTTTCATCAAAGTAAAAAGTTTAAGGAATTTTCAGACCACAGGAATCTCGAAAGTTGGCGAATCCGAGGAAGAAAATTTCATTGCCATCGTCAATTATTCCATCATTGGTTTAATTCAGCTTGAAAAGGGGTTTGCCGATGATTTTAAGCAGGATAAAGCTGAAATTCTGGAACTTTACGACAGATTTGCTAACGAAGCAAAAGAATTGATGATGCGGAAAAACCATGATTACGGGGAAGCGTGGCGCGAAATGAGAATTTCTTCGATCACCGATTTAATTTATCAGAAAGTACTGAGAACCAAACAGATCGAGGATAACGCCGGCGAAACTTTGGTTTCCGAAGGAATTGATGCAAATTATTTCGACATGCTGAATTATGCCGTGTTCTGTCTGATTAAATTTTCTGAACAGCAAGAGGAATTTAAACCACAAATCATTTAAAATGAAACATATTTTACGAATTGCTGTTGCATTGATTTTTATTGCTTCCGGTTTTGTGAAAGCGGTAGATGTGGTGGGTTTTTCCTTCAAACTTGAAGAATATTTTTCGCCGTCGGTTTTCAACATGCCTTTTTTTGAGAGCCAGGCCTTGCCTATTGCCATTTTTGTTGTGGCTTTGGAACTTATTTTAGGCTTCATGCTCTTACTGAGAATACGTTTGAAGTTTACGCTTACCGCACTTATTGCACTTTGCGTGTTCTTCGGATTCTTGACTTTTTATTCGGCTTATTTCAATAAAGTGACGGATTGCGGGTGCTTTGGTGACGCTATTACCTTTACTCCGTGGGAAAGTTTTGTGAAAGATTTAATTCTTCTCTTCGGGTTGTTGCTGCTTTGGTTCATGTACAGAAATCAGTTTAAGCTGCTTCAGCCAAAAAAACAGACCAAGTATATTGCGCTTTCAGTTTTTGTACTGGCAATGGGGCTTATTACCCTTCATGGAATTCTTCATGAACCTTTAATCGATTTCCGAGATTATAAAATTGGTACGGATTTGAATACTGAAAAAGCCAATATTGAGAAAAATCCTTCAGAATATAAAACTTTTTACAGCCTTAAAAATGATAATACCGGTGAAACTGTGGAACTGAACCAAGATCTTTATGTTGCAGATAAAAAATATTGGGAAGAAGGCTCTCCGTGGAAAATTGAAGAATCAAAGACTTCGTCCAAAATAGTTAAACAGGGATACAAATCCGAAATTTCAAAATTCAAACCCGAATCTGTAGACGGTATCGATTTAACTCCGGAAATATTGCAGGCAAAAAAAGCAATCCTTATTTTCTCTTATAAACCCATAGATGCTGACAGGGAAATTCTCAGTAAAACTGAAGCAAAAGCTAACACACAAAAAGATGCCTTAACCTATGGAATATCAACCAATCCTACGACTTTTAAAACCATAAAAAATGCAGTGATGGACGGTACTGCGATAAAAACAAT
>NZ_DAMBHK010000003.1:0-11888 GCF_032060305.1 Kaistella sp.
CCTTTAAATGATTTTTTTCCTAAAGTCTCCCATGCAAACATCTCCATGTACATGATGTAAAGGTGTTCCAGTGCCACAATTGCGATTAAAATCTTTGAGAGAATTTCCATGGTGATCGGATTTTAAAAGATTAAATTTTTGGGTAGATTGTGCAGCAGTTCGGTATTGATGATTGCTGCGCAAACTGCCGGTTTTTCCCAATGTCCGTTATGACCGCAATCGAGCAGGTAAGATTTAATGTTGGTTTTGTCAGGCAGGTTTTTAAGCGTTTTCTCCACATTTACAGCCTGGTCGTGTTTTCCGGCAATGATTAGAGTTTTTCCCGAAAAGTTTTCCAGAACCGATTTTCTGTCCACCCGTTCGGTCATTCCTTTCACGGCTGCTAGAACGCCGTCTGTTTTAGTTGAAAGTGCTATTTCTTTAGCCAGTTCAATTTTGCCTTCAAGAATATCTTTTTCATTTGCGTTAAATAAGTTGGGAACGCCTGCTTTTACGTAGTTTGGGTAAGCTTCCCGAATGATTCGGTGGCTTTTCCTGCGCTGTTCTTTCTTTTCTTCATCATCAGCAAAATAGGTCGAGAAGAATAAGGTCAAACTTTTGAGAACCTCCGGATATTTCTCGGCAAAAGCCAAGGATGCATAACCGCCCATAGAATGTCCCAAAAGATGAAAATTACCGAGTTTCAGATGATCAGTTAAATTTTTTATTTCCTCAGCCATGAATTCCATCGTATGGATTTCATTGTACACTTTTGAAAGGCCGTGCCCGGGAAGATCAACTTTTATTAAAGTGAAATCTTTAGCAAGATAAGGTTCCATGTCCGTCCAGATCATCAGATTTTCCATGAAACCGTGCAGTAAAACCAGTTTTTCTTTGCCCGTGCCCGAGATTTCGTAATTCAGCATAATTTAATTTTTTGAGGTTTCTTAAAAATGAATATCAATGTACTCAACAAATCCGGAACCATTAATTTTGTCCTGAAGCCGCCAGAAGTTGCCTTTTTCTTCGTCCAGAAAAGTGGTTTTCTTGGTTCTGGTATAGGTTTTTCCGTTAATGTTCTGAATGATTCTCCCTTCAAAGTTAAGATGTTTGGCTGAAACACGGTTGATGATGCCTTCAATTTTTACAGTGTTTTGTCCGGATTTCCCGCTGCCTGAAATTGTATATAAATCCCGGCCTGTCTTTTCGAAATTTACTTTTCCGTTAATCGCGGGGCTTTCATCAGAACTGAATTTTAGTACATGCGTTCCGCTCAGATCTGCAAAAATATTTTGGTTGTTTTTCAGCCGGATGCTGTCGTTTATTTTCATCCTAACAACATTAATCGACTCAATGATTTTGGTACTGTCTGATTTTGCAGTGTTAAGATGCGGTTCTTTTTTTGTGCAGGAAAAAAGTGCCGATGTAAAAAGAAGGATTAAAATTTTATTCATAAAAAAAATGATGATTTTGTTCAAATTTATATAAAATTTGAAAGCAAAATATTTTTTTAAAGAGTAGAAGAGGGTATTGTTAAATTTTCGTTTTAGAATCCATCACGATTGTAACGGGACCATCGTTAAGCAAAGAAACCTTCATATCGGCTCCGAAAATTCCGCTTTCTGTTTTTAAACCAGATTGGGCAACCGCAGTTTTAAAATATTCAAATAATGGAACTGCTTTTTCTGGTTTGGCAGCTTTTATAAACGAAGGTCTATTTCCTTTTTTATAATCGGCGATTAAGGTAAACTGGCTGATGCAAAGTATTTCGCCTGCAATGTCTGTGACGGAAAGATTCAGTTTTCCTTCCTCATCGCCGAAAATCCTAAGATTCAGGATTTTCTGTACGAGCCAATCGGCATCACTTTTTTCATCAAGTTCATCAATTCCTATCAGGAGCAGCAAACCGTTCGAAATTTCGCCAACCATTTTACCTTCAACTTTTACGGAGGCTTCAGAAACTCTTTGAATGACAGCTTTCATGCATTAAATTTAGTTGAAAATAGTTAAGATTCCGGTAGCTGAATCGAAATTATACCGGTAAGTTTTTGGCGCAATCTGCGCATTTTTTATAGGTTCTCCGGTAATCAGAATCCATTCGGCGCCATCTTTTGGACACACGATTTTAATGTTGTTTTCTACACTCAGTGTTGTACTGGTGTCGGGGCAGATGTGCGGTGCATTACGGTCGTAAACTTTAAATCCGTTTGTGGTACGCACTACGATGAGACCACGTGTTCCGGCTTCCTGTTGGTTTACATAAATCCAGCCGTTTACATTTTGTAAATTATAATATGCGGGCAAATTAATGTTTAAAATAACATTTACTGGAACGTCGGGAAAGCAATTTACGGTTTCTTCACGTTCATTGCATGAGCTGATGTTTAAGGCGCTGAAAATGAGTATAATTGGTAAAATGATTGTAGAAATAATTCTTTTCATTTAAAAATAAAATTTATATATTTGTAAAACGAATACAAACAGAAATCATTGTCCGGCAAATGTCGGATTATTTTTTTATACTAACGCAAATTAAAAGAAATTATGGCAAGTTATGTTACCAAAGAAGGTTTGGACAAAATGAAAGTGGAACTGGAACAGTTGGAAACTATTGAAAGACCAAAAATTACCCAGCAGATTGCTGAGGCTAGAGATAAAGGCGACCTCTCGGAAAACGCAGAGTACGATGCTGCAAAAGAAGCACAGGGAATGTTGGAGATGAAAATTTCTAAACTGAAGGATTTAATTATTAATTCGAAAGTAATTGATGAATCGCAGCTTGATACTTCGAAAGTTTCAATTTTAACCACCGTAAGACTGAAAAATAATACGACAAAAGGAGAGCAGAAATTCACTTTGGTGCCGGATAACGAAAGTGATCTTAAAGCGGGAAAAATATCCATTAACACGCCGATTGCGAAAGGTCTTTTAGGGAAAGTTGTCGGTGAAACTGCAGACATTGTCTTGCCAAACGGAAACAAACTTTCCTTTGAAGTTTTGGAAATTTCTTTGTAGAAACATACAAAAGGCAAAAAATTGTTTTGGGAAATTTAAAGGTTTATTCACCGGTTTTTTAATTATGTTGTAAATTTGCGGCATTACAAACCGTTGTTTTCTTAGATTAAAGAGCAGCATCAAACCCAAAATCATGAGTTCCATATTCACAAAAATCATCGAAGGCGAAATCGCTGCGTACAAAATCGCAGAAGATGAAAATCATCTCGCTTTTCTGGATGCAATGCCCTTAGTTAAGGGTCATACGCTGGTGGTTCCTAAGAAAGAAGTAGATCTTATTTTCGATCTCGAGAGCGAGGATTTTAAAAATCTCTGGAGTTTTGCACAAACCGTTGCAGAAAAACTGAAAAAGACTTACCCTTCCCAAAGGATTGCCGTTGCAGTAGTGGGATTAGAGGTTCCTCATGCCCACATTCATCTTATTCCGATCAATAAAATGGATGATATGAATTTTAAAAATTCCCGATTGAAATTATCGGATTCTGAATACAAAGAAATTCAGAATGAAATCATAAACTCATAAAAACCAAAATTTTTGTCAAAGTCGAAAAAGCTTTGACAAATTTTTTGAATAATATTCTCACTAAAAAAGTTATAAAAAATATATGAATTCCAACCAGTGTTCATTCTGTGGAAAAAAACGGAACGAAGTACAGATCTTGATTTCCGGAAACGAAGGCTTTATCTGCGAAAACTGTATCGAGCAGGCGCATGCTATCATTATGGAGAATACCCCGTCCTCCGGTTTTTCCGCCGCGGAAAGTATTTCGGATTTACAGAAACCCAAGGAAATAAAATCGTTCCTTGATCAGTATGTTATCGGGCAGGACCAAGCCAAAAAACAGCTTTCAATCGCGGTTTACAATCATTATAAAAGACTTTTACACGCCAAGGATGAAAACCGGGAAGTAGAAATCGAAAAATCCAATATCATCATGATTGGTGAAACGGGTACCGGTAAAACACTATTGGCAAAAACAATCGCCAAAGAACTCAATGTGCCGTTCTGTATCGTAGATGCTACGATTCTTACTGAAGCAGGTTACGTTGGTGAAGATGTGGAAAGTATCCTGTCTCGTCTTCTCATGGTTGCCGATTATGATGTGGAAAAAGCAGAAAAAGGTATCGTTTTTATTGATGAAATAGACAAAATCGCCAGAAAATCTGATAATCCAAGCATCACAAGAGATGTTTCCGGAGAAGGTGTTCAGCAGGGATTGCTTAAACTTCTGGAAGGAAGTATCGTAAACGTGCCACCACAAGGCGGTAGAAAGCATCCTGATCAGAAATACATTCAGGTAAATACTCAAAACATTCTCTTTATTGCCGGTGGAGCTTTCGACGGAATTAAAGAAATTATCGAGAGACGCCTGAATAAGCAGGCCATAGGCTTCAGTGCTGAAAAACTCAATAAAGCTGAAGATGAGGATTACATTTTAAGTCAGATTAATGCGATTGATTTACGCAAATTTGGTCTTATTCCGGAGCTTTTGGGGCGATTCCCAATAGTGACTTATCTGGATAAACTCACAAAAGATACGATGATAAGAATTATGAAAGAACCAAAAAATTCGATCATCAACCAATTTATAGAGCTGTTCAAGATGGATGGTGTAAATCTTAAATTCACTGATGAGGCTATTGAGGCAATTGTAGAGGAAACCATGGAAAAAGGTTTGGGAGCCCGGGGTCTGAGGGGTGCCACAGAAAAAGTACTGGAAGATTTTATGTTCAATATTGAAGCTCAGGATGAGATAGTGCTTACCAAAGCAAATATTAAGTTTTAAGATTTTCTACTATTTATTTTATATTAAAAAATTAATTAATATCTTTGTTTGTGAATACTTAGTTATTTAAAAAACACAAACACACATAAAATGAAAAGAAATCTATTTACTGTAGCGCTCCTGGCGTTAAGTTTACAAAGTACCGCCCAGGTCATGGTCCATGTGGACAATTCGGGCATATTTTATGTCGGTGAAAACGCGCTTGTTTATAACGGGGGCGGTTTACAGACTAAAGGAAGCGGTATTTTAGATGTGAAGGGCAATGTCATGATTGAAGGCGCTGCCACTGATGTTTTGAAAACATTAGACAATGCCGGAACAGGCAATAAAACCGACGGAGGTAACATTATCCTGCGACTAAATGATCCTGCGAACTACGCAGCTTCTACTTATGGCCAACTCTACATCAACGGAATTGCACAGGGCAACATCTCTGCGATAGTGGATAAGGAATACCGCACGGCTAAACACGGTACTTACCAGCAAATTGCACTTCCTTTTTATAATAAAACAATCAATACACTTTCAGGTACAGGTATCGGCACATTAGGGAAAACATTTTCAAATGTCAGATATTCAAAAAACGAAGTCCTTACCTGGAATAATTTGACAGCTGTTTCAGATAACCTGAATATTTCTTCTTTAACTCCCAAAAGTACCACTTATTACATGCTTGGTTCCAACGGGTTTGATTCTGGTAATCCGCCAGCATCAATGCCTGCAAACGCACCAACTCCAGCAGGTACTGTATATACCCTTAAAGGAATCCCTTTCACTAACGGGGTAACGGAAAAGTTAATTAATGCCGCGAATGGCGTTAATTTTGGTGCAACGGGTAACGCTCTAAATTCATATAACGAACGTTACAATTCATACCTTCAGGATGATTGGGATTATCCTGCAGCTCCTGCTAATCCATGGTCTGTTGCTACTTTTGGCCGAAATATTTATCAGTTTGGTAACCCCTATCTTACCAATTTGGATTTAGGTTTAATTGGAATTGTTGAATCTGGAGCGGTGACTGATAATAATTCAATTTCTTCAATCCAGGGTATTCAATATGATCCCGGAACGGTAATAACTTTACCAACCGGCACATTTTCAACCGGTGCTAAATATGTGAATTTCACATCCGGTGCACCTGTTCCTGTGGGTGATGTTGGCCTCATAATTAAACCCATGCAAACGTTTGTAGTAAAGCTCAGAAATAATAATGCTGAGGTAGGTTCCGATAAAACGTTAAGTTTTGATAATCTGAGAAGATTTAAATCCAACCCGAGAGCAAATGGAACTGTTTATTCAGTGAATGCAAAAACGGGGGAAACTGCAGGTACAGTGAAACAACTGGGCGTTATTGCGTTGAGCGAAGACGGTACCGAACTGGCAAGAACCTATTACGCTGTGTACCCTACAGCAGTTACCGGGCATACTACGCAGCCAACAGCACAATCCATTTTAGGAAACCAGAACATCATTGGTACTTATGAAGAAGATGCAGTGAATGGTGGTTATGATATGAATTTTATTAATGCCTACTGGTTATATATTAATGAAGCCAATGAAAACGATTTTTTAGGAAAAGCTATTCCTCTCGCATTATATAATAGTGCCATTAAATCACTGAAATTTGAAATCAGGGAAAATACCGAACTTATTGAAGATGGTGCTCATCAGCTATCTACCGGTACAGGGTTTTATTATAAATCTCCTAACGGGGAAGCTGTAGAGATCAAACAGAATCAGGTAATTCCAGTCGCTTCGGATAAATACAGTTTGTTTTATGGCAAACCTTCAGGAGTTTTGGGTACAGATGGTGGCACAAAGCCTTCTCGAACTAAAGTGGTTTATCACCAGTTGATTGATAAATTTGTGGTTCGTTTTGACCCTAATTGGAAAACAGCCGATATTCAGGTTTATGACATGAGCGGGAAGTTAATCTTAGGAGAGAGAAAAGTTATGGCTGACAGAGATTTTGTCCTGGATTTAGGAAAAGCAAACAGTGCTTATATTGTTACAGCTGTTTCAGAGAAAGGTGAAAAAATCAGTTCGAAAATTGTCAGATAATTTTAAAACACAAACTATGAAACTATTAAATAAAGTACTGTTCTTTTTACTCATTTCTGCGGGATCTTTTTATAAAGCGCAAACAGAACCGCCGCCGCCTATGGCAGAAAGTGGAGTGGGACCTGGTGCTCCCGCCTCACCTATAGATATGTATGTATATGTTCTGGCAGCTGCCGCAATGTTATTTATGTGCTATTACCATTATAAAACAAGAAAAAAAATTGTATAAATTAATTTAAAGCTTTATAAACCCATCGAATTACGATGGGTTTTTTTATATTTACCTTATGAAAAAAAATGTTGCAATCTCAGCTTTACTTTTAGTAAGCTCCCTGTCTGCCCAGTTCAAAATTAATATTGATGTACCCGCAGGCTTTAATTCTAAAGAAGTTTATCTGTACTCATTAAACGGTTCAAAAGACATCCTTACGACCAAAGAGATGAGAAAGGGTAACCGTTGGCAAATTGCTGTTACAAAGCCGTATTCGGGAATGATGAAGCTGTATTTTCCGGAAGGAAACATGTCGGTTAATTTTATTTCGGAAAATAAGGACGTAAAAATGAAGTTTGATACTGCGAACGGCAAGATTTCAAACATTGATTATCTTGATGAAAGCAATTTCCTGATGAATAATATTCAGGATGTCCAGCAAAAAAAAGAATATATTCTGCCCGCATTGGTTCAGATAAAAGATTATTACAAGGCAGATACCCAATTCAGAAAAGCGCTGGATACTGAAATATCGCGTCTTTCTGTGGATGCGCAGGATATCAGCAGGTTCCCGTTCATCAATTATTACAACACTAACTACGCAAAATTCGTAGAAAAAAATCCTGCTAAAAAACCTGTTACGCATGATGAGATCATTGATTTCCTGATAAAATCCAATGAAATGCTTGAAACTTCATCATTAATGAGACCTGTACTGTTGGCCTACCTGAATGTGGGTCCAAGTACAAATGTATCAGCAGATGTTGATAAGCTTCTTAAGGCGGTGAACACAGAAACGCCGCGTGGACAAACGGTATTGTCAGAGCTGATCGAGATTTTTGATGTTTATGAGATGAAGGATCTGAAAAATAAATATCTTACAGAAGCTACAAACCTGAAATGTACGATTAATGACCGCCTTGCCGGAACCATCGCAATCAATAAGAATACTGAAATTGGAGCTAAGTTTCCTGATTATGTATTCAATAAACCTACGAAAACATCAGCGAAATCGCTCTCAGCAGTGAAAGCAGATAAAAAAGTAATCGTTTTTTGGGCCTCAACCTGCTCTCATTGCGAAGCAGAACTTCCGAAACTTATCGAGAAGTATAACGCCATGAAAGCCCAGAAAATAGAAGTGATTGCCTTTTCTCTGGACAGTGAAAAAGCGGCTTACGATAACAAAGTGAATAACTTACCCTGGATTAACGACACCGAACTGAAAGGTTGGTACAGCAGTTATGCCGATACCTATAATGTGCGTGCAACGCCTACTTATTTCGTTCTGGATGCAAACAACACCATTATTGCCAAACCGGATCATGCTGCAGATGTAATATCTTATTTAAAATTGAATTAATTTTTTGCTGGGTTGCAAAATATTTTTATCTTTGCACCACTTTAGCGGCGAGGTAGCTCAGTTGGTTAGAGCGCAGGATTCATAACCCTGAGGTCACGGGTTCAATTCCCGTCTTCGCTACAAAAAAAGCTCAACTTAGGTTGGGCTTTTTTTATTTTCTGTCAGAAATAGAAGTATATTAATTAATGCTTTCTATATTAATGAGATTTATCTTAATGTGCTGTCTATCGATTATCTTTTTATCTGATTTTTAGCAGTTTTATAGATTAAATTTGGTCAGTTAAAAGATAAGTAGTAATTTTACGCCGTCTTAATGAGGATGCAAGTCTTTAGAAAGGCATAAATTTTTTTTCATCATTTGTGTTTTTAGAATCGTATCGCAAGATGCGATTCTTTTTTTGCTATTTAACACCGTAGTATCTTTCGTAACGTACCATTAAATCAACAAAATAAGAGTACGTAATACTGCCTTCCTGCTGGTTGCTTTTCAGGAAGAGATCGTTCGTAAATCCAAAGAAATTTTCCACAATACCTTTATGCTCTTTCACGAATTTTTTTTCAGCAGCCCGGTCTCTTTTCATCTCCGGAGAATATTCACCGATAATCTGCTTTACAAAATCTGGATTTTTTTCTGCTAAACTGTTGAGGAGCGATTTTAATACAAAATAGTAAGTGCTGTATTTTAATTCCTTATTCTCCGAATTTTTCCCGATAAGGTATCCAATGAAATTTGCCTCCTGTTCCCGGGCATAACCTAACTGATGGGCACTTTCATGTGCAAAGGTGAAAGGCAGATAAGTGGCTGGTAATGCTGCATTATACTGCGCTTCGGCAGTAAAAGGATTATAATATCCCAGTATGCCTGTATAGCTCATAACGCCTGTAAACAGACTGGGTTTTAGAGAATTGATACTGTTGCTGCTTTTTGGATCAGGAAAGCCGGGAAGACGGCTCTGTTGCTTCAGGATTTCTTTCTTTACTGATTCCAGATCTTCTACCTTAAAAACCCCGTCCTTATCTTCCTTCACCAATAATCTAAGTTGTTTACAGTATTTAAGATATTTTACGGTTAAGGCTTTGGTCTCTTCCAGAGTAATTTCCTCTTTTGGAAGTTTATGGATAATGGGTTCCTGAAAATAAAGCATTCCCCAAAACAGCTGATAAATAAAATACAGAATATTCAGCAGTATGAGAGATCTGAAAAGGTAAGCGTTCCGGGTTTTTTTATTTAAAATTTTAATCAGAAAGAAAATGAAAATAATGGCCAGTAAAATATACGCCACATCTCCCACTGAAAAAGGGCTGTGTGCAAATATTTTCTGATGAAGGGATTTTTGCCACTCAAAAAACCGTTCAAAGAGACGAACAGTAATTTCAGTTTTTGAGAAGATGAAAAATAAAAGAAATTGGGCAAGTAAACTACCTGCCCAAAATCTTTTTCTTTTAATATAGTTCTTTTTAATGGCCACTTTCACTTTTCAAATGATCAAGTTCGATTCCCTGTGCTTTCAGGATTTTAGTTACGCGAACCGCATAAAATACCAGATAAGCAAAACATAAAATTCCCACGATATAACTGAAGTGAATGTTCGTCATATCCGCAAGCATGCCTTGGATCCAGGAGATAATTCCACCTCCCATAATCATCATGATAAGATATCCCGAACCTTGGTTGGTATGTTTTCCTAAACCATTAATCGCCAGTGCAAAAATACAAGGCCAAAGGGTAGAGCAAAATAATCCAACACTGGTGAAGGCATAAACGGAAGTCATTCCTGAAGTCATCATTCCGATCGCAATGGCGATAATTCCCATTGAAGAGAAAATCAGAAGCATTCTTGCCGGATTTCCTTTACTCAGAATATCACACGCAATCATAACCAAAATAATAAGACTGTAAACATAAAAATGGGAAAGATCATGTTTGGCGATAGCATTTACTGCTAAAAATACTCCAAAAGCTAAGTAAGGTGCCAAAAACCTAAGAATTTTTTTAAATCCGGCAGTAATGTCAAATGCATCCACAGCACCGGTCCAACGGCCGATCATTAATGAAGCCCAATACAAGGAAACGTAAGGAGCAATATCTTTGGTTGAAAATCCGAGTGATTTTTCCATATAAGCAGGTAAATTACTTGCGGTAGAAACTTCTACGCCTACATAAACGAAAATCGCAATCATCCCTAAAACAAGTTGTGGATATTTAAGTGCAGAAGTTCGGTGTTCACCTGGAACAGCGTCTTCCGTATCTTCTATAATGGTGGGGGTAACTTTAGGTAATGACGAGAATTTTAAAAGGATCGCAACCAGAACAAATGCTGCACCTAAAATCAGGTACGGAACTTTCACCGATTCAATACTCGCTTCGGTATTTGCAGCTGATGCAGAACCGAAAATTGCAAAAGAAACGATCAGTGGACCAATCGTAGTTCCGAAGTTATTAATTCCTCCCGCCATCGTTAAACGCTGCGAGCCGGTTTCTGTGGGTCCTACTTCAATTGCTAGAGGATTGGCCACAATTTGCTGAAGCGAAAAGCCCAAACCAACAATAAACAATCCTGAAATCATCAGCGCAAAAGAGCCCATATTTGCGGCAGGATAAAACAGAAGTGTCCCCGCAGCAGAGATCAAAAGTCCTACAATTAAACCATTTTTATAACCAATTTTGTTTATCACATCCTGCTTTATCGCTTTGGATATAAACATGTAAATCAAAGAACCAACCGTATAGGCAACATAAAATGCTACGGATACCAACTGGCTTTGGCTTTGTGATAAGTTAAAGGCTTTTTTGAACACCGGGATCAAAATATCGTTACTCGCAGCAACAAATCCCCAGAAGAAAAACACGGTTACCAACGGCACGAACTGTCCCCAATTGGTTTTTTTAGAATAGTTTGTCGACATTTATTATGATTCTTTAAAACAAATATAACTATTTATTTTCTCAATATGAGTTTTCCAAAATCTTTTTTATTTGGGCATGTGCTGCTGTTTTCAGCTCGTTTGCTGAATGGTGCGGGCTCATAATATCGGCGAGATAAACTTTTAGCTTACCGGGATATCCTTTGGAAGCATCAAAGGGAAACATTTCCTTCAGTCCCACAAACGTAAACACAAGGAGCGGAGACTGATGTTTGGAAGCTAAAGTAAACGCACCGTCTTTAAAACTGTCGAGAATGACGGAGGTATCATCGGGAACCCCGCCTTCAGGAAAAATCACGATACTGTCGCCTTCCTCCATTCTTTCAGCGCAGCGGCGGTATACATCTGCCCGGCTCTTGGCCGAACTGCGGTCTACCATGACACAGATTCTTTTATAAATAATGCCGAAAATCGGGATTTTTACGAGTTCTTTCTTGCCGACGTAGCACAGCGGATGATGAGGCATCAGAATACACGGCAGCATTACATCCATAATCGAAGTATGATTCGAGATAAAAACATATTGCGTGTTTCTATCGATTTTTTT